>JASJXV010000042.1 GCA_030123805.1 Gammaproteobacteria bacterium | reverse complement strand
ACTCTTCAGGCTGCATCTGATGGATATCTTGCAGACGTTGCGTGATTCTGGCCATCATCTGAAAATTATCCGCAACCAAAGGTAATGCGTAATTAAGCTGTTCTACTGCCTGGTCCAGGTTTCCATTTAGCATAAAATATTCTGCCCTGGCTTGATGAACCGCCGCAATGTTATTCGCCAGTCCATAGGTTTCGGCCAGCAGATACCAGATATCTGAATCATTGGGTCTAAGCGCGACTTGTCGCTCAAGGACCTGTTGTGCTTCCTTAGTCTTATTGACTTTCAACAAAGCATCCGCATACTGCATTGACATTGGAAAGTTATCGGGGCTGATGAGTAACTTTTTCTTCAATAGCTCAATGGCATTAGCATAGCGCTGTGCCGACATTTCAATTTCAGCTTGAGCCAGAATAAAAATTATCTTCTCGGGATATTGTTCTATCAGGGGTCGCAGTTGCTCCAGAGCTTCATCAATCCTCACTGTTCTACTCAGCGCCAGCACGAGTCCATATTGATAGGCCATGCGGATTATTGGGTCATCCGTATGCAGTCCATCTCGCATGCGTTTAACGCTGATTTCAGGCGAGGTTTCATCAGACATTAGTATGCGCACCCGCATCAATTGATAGTCCAGATCCGATGGGAATTCTGAATCCTTGTATTGGCGTGTTTGATTGTAGGAATCTGCAATTCGAGACTGTGTGACTGGATGGGTAAGCAGAAATTCCGGCAATCGCTGCCCTGCAAAACGATTCATCTTGTTCAATCGCTCAAACATGTAAGCCATAGCACGAGGATCCATGCCGGCATCGGCGAGTGTAAGAATACCTATTCTGTCCGCTTCGGCTTCACGGGTCCGACTATACTTCAATGCTTTTTGCTGTGCAGCGGCCTGAGTGGCTGTCATTGCAGCGATGCCAGCATCTCCTCCAGTGGTCGCCATGATTATTATGCTGACCAGTAATCCAGCCAGATTAGGGATAGTGTTACGACGTGCGTTCTCAACACCCCTTGCGAAATGGCGTTGGCTTATATGCGCCAATTCATGTGCAAGGATCGCTGCAAACTCGCTCCGGGTTTCAGCATAAAGAAAAAGCCCCAGATTTATGCCGACAATTCCGCCGGGAACTGCAAATGCATTCAGCTGCCTGCTATCAAGAATAACCACGTCCAGTCGTTTGTCCTGCAATTGGCTGTGTTCAGCCACCAGATAGATGAGGTATTCCAGGTAGTCCTTAAGTAGTGGATCCGATATGGTGGGTGCTTGCGCCCGGAGAGAGCGGAGAAAATCCTGACCAAGTTTTCTTTCCTGCTCAAGAGAGATAATACCTGACGCCGTATCACCCAGTATGGGAAGGTCCTGATTCTGCGCGCCAGTTAACACCGAAGGATAGCTCAGCGAGGCTACTATCAGATAACAGCGTAAAAATTTAAGCATCGAACTCTATATTTCAGTAGGTTAAGCAATCGGTGTGAAATCACTGTAACGTTATTCAAGGAGCATCTCCACACTAATGCAGAGGCAAGGTGGGTCTCTTTCTATTCGAAAAACAAAACTAATGCCGCGATCCTATGCTCCCTGATTAATGGGACCAAATTGTTGAGATATGGTTTCATTATAGGGTAATCAGCGTAATGGGATATACTGCACTGAATAATTGCACGCTGTGGTATCGATTGTTCCCGGGTGTGATTATGGATTAGCAGAATCTGTATTAGTAAACCGGATAGAGGATAGCGAGGGGAGTGTGAATTATCATGTGGATCAGAAATTGGATGCCAGCGGACTGACGTGCCCACTGCCTTTGCTAAAAGCCAAGCAGGCTCTAAATGGCATGCAAAGTGGTCAGATTCTCAATGTTATCTGTACTGATTCCGGCTCGGTAAGGGACTTTCAGGTGTTTTGCCATCAAAGCGGGAATCAGCTGCTGCAATCCGGTGAAGAGAATGGAACTTATACCTACTTTCTAAGGAAGGTCTGATGACGTCATCATTTCACGACAATGTAAGGTGGTCTAACGCATGCTGAAAGTATTGAAAAGTTGGGTGCACAGATTCCTGTCGGAAGAGGAAGCTGTTCTGTTCTGTCTGTTATTGATAGTGACCTTTCTTATAGTTCTGACGATGGGGAATACGTTAGCTCCGGTGTTAACCAGTATCGTGCTGGCTTTTCTTATGCAAGGGTTCATTACCTTTTTATCAAGCCGAAACATGCCGGATTGGGCAGCGGTGACGGTAACATTCATAATATTTCTCGGAGGATTTGTTGCGGTTCTGGGATTCGTCATTCCAATGGTGTGGGGTCAAATGGCAAAGCTGTTTTCTGAATTGCCTAAAATGATTGAGAAAGGACAGGCTCTGCTCGAGTTGATTCCCGAGAATTACCCGAATCTTATTACACATGATCAAGTAGGTAATCTGGTTGAACTGATGGGAACAGAAGTGGCCCGTTCGGGACAATGGCTGCTGTCGTTCTCCCTATCACAGTTGCCCGTATTAATCTCAGTGATTATTTATCTGGTCCTGGTACCCATTCTGGTTTTCTTTTTTCTAAAGGACAAGGATGTGATTTTGAGTTGGTTTGTCTCCTTTCTCCCGGAAGATCGACCATTGATGAACAAGATCGGCGCAGAGATGCACGTACAGATGGCGAACTATGTGCGAGGCAAAGTCATCGAGATAATTATCACCGGCATTGTTACCTACATACTATTCAAAGCGTTGGGTATGAACTATGCCGCCTTGTTGGCTTTCTTTGTGGGTCTGTCCGTAATTGTACCTTATATAGGCGTTGCGATAGTTAGCGTGCCGGTCGTTCTTATTGCTTACTTCCAGTGGGGGCTGTCGTCGGAATTTGCCTATGTAATGCTGGGATACGCCGTCATTCAGGTACTTGACGGGATGGTTTTAGTGCCGTTGTTATTTTCCGAGGCAGTGAATTTGCATCCCGTTATCATCATCACAGCCGTGCTTTTCTTTGGCGGTTTGTGGGGATTGTGGGGAGTATTCTTTGCCATTCCGCTGGCAACACTGGTCAAGTCTATAATGAATGCATGGCCGCAACAGCATGAAATAGATTCGGCAGAATATGGTTAACTGCGTCTGTTGCGGTGCTGTAACAGGGGTAGTCTCAGAAATAGTCATCGTAATGTCCAATTCGGGCGGTCTGACTGCATGCGGTAGCGGCCGGATTTGCCATTTCTGATTTGTATTAAGAGGTACTTAAGAGGAAGTCAAGAGGAATGAGCGCAAGGATCACGGGAAGCATAGTCGCTTTGGTCACGCCTATGCTGGATGACAGGTCAATTGACTGGAAAAGTCTGGATGGGCTGGTCAACTGGCACATTGAAATGGGAACGAACGCAATCGTGCCAGTGGGTACCACGGGAGAGTCTGCCACGGTTGATGTGGATGAACATTGTCAGATAGTCAAACGTGTAGTGGATGTGGTTGCTGGTCGTGTGCCCGTGATTGCCGGAACCGGTGGCAATGCGACTATGGAAGCATTGGAATTAACCAGGGCAGCCAGGGATGCAGGTGCAGATGCCTGTTTGCTGGTGACACCCTATTACAACAAACCGACTCAGGAAGGGCTGTATCAGCACTACAAATTGATCGCGGAATCCGTGGATATTCCACAAATATTGTACAATGTTCCGTCCCGAACCGCTTGCGATATGTTGCCTGAAACGGTTGCGAGACTTTCGTCCATCGAGAATATTGTCGGCATAAAGGAGGCGACGGGTGATGTCCGTCGTGCGCGGGAAATCCTGGAACTTTGTGGCAAAAATATGGTCATTTATTCTGGTGATGATGCGACTGCTATCGATCTGATCTTGAATGGGGCCGTAGGCAGTATAAGTGTAACAGCGAATGTTGCACCGAAGCTTTATTCTGAGGCCTGCCGATTCGCCCTGGCGGGGCAAGTCGAGGCAGCGCGTGCTGTTGATACCCGGTTGGTAGCGTTACACAAGAATCTCTTTATCGAGTCCAGTCCGATTCCCGTAAAATGGGCTTTGAAAGAAATGGGTAAAATTGACAGAGGTATTCGACTACCCTTGACGGAATTGTCGGAGACTTGTCACGGAGCGGTCAGAGAAGCGTTAAATCAGGCGGGTGTACTTTAACAAGTTGAGGTCTATTGGTGGGTATCTATAAGAGGTATGCGACGCGGTCGCTGCTAATGTTAATTGTTGGCATGCATTTAGGTGGCTGCAGTTACTTGCAGATTTTTCGTGACAAGGGGAATGATTATCTGTTAGCGGAGAGAATGCCAGCTACAGAGATTCCGGACACTCTCGATTCGCCCCCCTTCAACGATGTGATGATAATTCCCGAGGTCGTGGATTCGCGGGGGATTTTGGGGCGGCAATTTAAACTGCCATTGCCCGATCCGCTTTCTTCCAGTTATGGTGTGGATAAGATTGTCATTCGAAAATTGGGCGATAATCACTGGATTTTTCTTGATGCACCCACGGCATCAATTTGGCCCAGATTGAGAGAATTCTTCATCGAAAATAATCTTGACATCGGTATTGAGAACCCGGGCCAGGGAATTATTGAGACTGAATGGCTGGTGTCCAGAAACGGGAGTTCCGATCAAGTTTACGAAAGTTTGACCAGTGGAAAAGCAAAGTTTGATTCCAGGTCGTCCATTGAAAGTAGACTTCGTATGCAGGTGGCGCCGGGTGTTCGCCATGAAAGTTCAGAAGTTCGAATTCAATACATGCAGACTAATTTAGGTAATGAAGACAAGGAAGCATTAATCTGGAGCAGTGGGTCTCATGCTGACAGTGCCGAGATTATCGCAGTGGAGGATAAGGTGTTGACTGAGCTTGCCCATTATCTTGGCGAGACAATCAATCAGAGCAGCACAATATCGTTGTTGGCAGGCAGGATTGCCAGTGAGGCACGAGCTGTGTTAATGCCGGATAAAGTTAAACCCATATTGAAATACAGCCTGGATTTTGATCGAACCTGGTCAACTGTAGGATCAGCGCTCGGTGCAGCTGGAATTGAGATTGAGGATCGTGATCGAACATCGGCGTTGTATTACATTTTGTATGACGATCGTTTGGAAAAAGAAGATGGATTTTTCTCCAGGCTGTTTTCCAGAGATGAGGATGTATCTAAAGAGGAAGCCAATCGTTATTTAATAAGGGTTGATAAACTCGATGATGATGTACAGGTCACCGTGCATAAGAATGCCTCCATGCTGGCAGATGCCGAATTTGCCGAAAGGCTGTTAAAAATCATCAAAGAATACTCAACGTGACCTAAGTCCCAATGCGGTTTGCATCAATCGGAAGTGGTAGCCGTGGTAATGGTACGCTGGTCCAGGATGGGGATACCTGTGTATTGGTCGATCTCGGATTTACCATCAGGGAAACTGAAAAACGGCTTGCCCGGTTAGAACTTGCCGCCTCTGCAATCACCGCAATATTGGTTACTCACGAACATATCGACCACCTGAATGGTGTTGGGCCATTTGCCAGAAAGTATTCATTACCCGTTTATATGACACCTGGCACATATAACAGGGAGAAGATTGGGCTCATGCCTGCGTTAGAACTGATTAACTGCCATCAGTCCTTCGCTATTAATGGTTTCACTGTAGTACCCGTACCAGTACCCCATGATGCGAAAGAACCTTGCCAATATCTGATATCGAGTGGCTCTTCTACTTTCGGCATACTCACTGATCTGGGACACATAACCCCCCATGTTGCAGAGCAATATAGTCGCTGTGATGGCTTGTTGCTGGAGTGCAACCATGATCCGGATATGCTCGCCGAAGGTCCCTATCCCTATCCTCTCAAAGTCAGGGTTGGTGGTGACCATGGTCACTTAAGTAATAGCCAGGCTGCCGGTTTACTCTCCCAGATTGAATTATCCCGATTACAACACCTGATAATTGCGCACATCAGTGAGGAAAATAACAGCATTGAAATAGTTCGGAAGGAAATCCTCGCTACTCTGGGGGAGTGGCAGGGGTATCTGACAATTGCTGATCAAGGCACTGGATTTGGCTGGATAACTCTGAATTGATCAGATGATTTTCTAATCCCAGAGTGGATATACTGTGTTCGTACCAGTAACAAATCTGCATCTTTGCGCCCAGTGCAAAGCTTCCTCCATGGTGTCGCATTCGATCAGATAGTAACCGCCAATCGCTCCCCTTCCAGCCTCGGGTGCTTCTGTAATATCCTGAATACCATCGTCGTTTTGATGCACACATTGTCCCTCGTCTGCTCGAAATCTGGCGGATGAAATGAATTTACCGTGGGTAGACAAGGCGGATTCAAAGTCACTATGAGCTTGAGTAATTGCAGTTTGTTCTGCTTCGGGCAATTCATACCATGCAGGGTCTTCTGACATAAAAATCATGAATTGCATGAGATCACCTCCCTTTCAGTGGTGACACCTTAATACGAGCCGGTAAAAACGGCAATCCAAAGTGAGCCGAAAGTGATAACATACCATGGCTTGTATTCTTCGGAGGCGAACAACATGATTTTGAAACAGTTCTTCGATGAAGTCTCCTCTACCTACAGTTATCTACTCGCGGAACGAGAAGGCGGTGAAGCCTTAATAATTGATTCCGTGCTTGAGAATATTGATGAGTATCTCCGATTCCTGGGAACCCACCAGCTCAAATTAAGGAAAGTCGTAGACACGCATACCCATGCAGATCATGTGAGCGGTATGGCCAGTTTGCGAAACTTGACGGCTTGTATGACGTTGGTGAGTGACCACAGCCCGGTCTCCAAAGCGTCTGTCAGGATAAAGCATGGTGACAAAATTCAGATCCAGGGTATCAGCCTCAAGGTGCTCTATACACCAGGACATACTTCCGACTCCTGCTGTTACCACATGCCAGGATTTGTCTTCACAGGGGATACATTGCTGATTTCGGGTACCGGGCGGACTGACTTTCAAGGTGGTGATGCCGGTGCATCATACGACTCTATAGTCAATCATCTGTTTAGCCTGCCTCCTGAAACCCTGGTCTATCCGGGACATGACTATAAGGGTGAAAATCTCTCAACTATTGCCATTGAGAAGCACACCAACCCTCGCCTGGCAGGCCGATCCAGAGCGGAGTATGTAGCCATCATGTCCAATTTGGAGTTGGATGATCCAGCCATGATGGATGTCGCCCTACCCGCAAACATCTGCATCGGCGATGATATCGGACAGGGGCTTGACGCCGCCAAAATACTTTCAGTTGCTGAGGTTCGAGCCAAGGTCAGGGACGCAAACGTACTCATTGTCGATCTGAGAGAAGACGAAGAGATTGAAAAGACCGGTACCATTGAGGGCTGCATGAGGATCCCGTATAAGGATCTGGACGTTATTCTTCTGGATATTGAACATCCCTTGTTGCAGCATCTGGCAGAAGGAAAAGAAGTCGTCTTTTTCTGTGCTTTTGGTGAGAGATCTGCACTTGCCCTGTCCAGAATGGGAGACACTCATATCGACAACTGCTACCATTTGAAGGATGGTATGGATGCCTGGCTAAAAGTACATTGATGTAATCCGGTAATACAATCGATTAGTGGCAACATATGAGTACCAATCCCAATATTGTGCATGTCAGCGTAGATGATTTCCAGGCTGAAGTGGTTGAGAAATCGAAGCAGGTCCCTGTGCTGCTGGAATTCTATGCAGACGACGCTGCACCCAGCAAAGAATTGACCCCGGTCTTAATGCGCCTTGCTGAGAGTTTTCAAGGTAAATTTATCCTGGCCCGGGTCAATGTTGCAGAAAACCAACCGTTAGTGCAGCAATTGGGTGTTCGCACTCTACCGACGCTGAAGCTGATCGTTAATGGACAGGTATCCAGGGAACTGGAGGGACCCCAGGAAGAAGCAAAATTAAGAGAACTGCTTGCGCAGGTAACCCGGAGCCCAGTTGAGAGGATCCAGGAACAAATCAAACTGCTGGTTTCGGAGGGTAACCGCGAACAAGCCATTACGCTGTTGCAACAGGTCATTACTGAAGAACCCCATAACTATGGCTTGCATACTGAATTGTGCGATCTGCTTATCATGGTTGGTCGCATGGATGAAGCCAGGCAGATACTGGAAGCTCTTCCAGAGGATGCAGATGGAATTGGAAAACCCACCTACAGATTGGAATTCCTGGAACTTGCCGCGGATCTTGACAGTATGGAAGTGCTGAGTGAGAAAGTAACGACAGAGCCGAGAAACATAAAGACACGATTTGATTTGGCAATATTACAGATTGCTGATGATGCCATAGAAGCAGCTCTTGAGAATTTGCTGACAATCCTGCAGCAAGATCGTCACTTCGGAGACGACATTGCACGTCTGACCATGATCAAAGTGTTTGAGCTGCTGGGCAAGGGTGATCCTCTGGCTACTCAGTATCGAAGAAAAATGTTCAATTTCATGCATTGAAATCATTGCTTTTGAATTCTTGATATTACGCTGGAGTGACCAATGGACATCTTATTCATCCTACCCGCTCTGGCAGGAGCTATCACAGCAGGTGTTGTCACCTGGTGGCTTGTATCCACTTACTTTCGCCAGCGGGAAGTTGCGATCCGACATGCAGCAACACTTAGTGAATCGGCTTTGGACAACCGGGTTGAAAACCTGCAGAAGGCGCTGACCGAACTGCAATCAAGTTTATCAAAAGCCACCCTGGACTATGAAACCCAGCGTGACGATAATCTGGTATTACGTGAACAGGCTGCAGAGCTGAGAACCACGCTGGAACATGAAAAAAAACAGGCGTCCGAGAAATTGGCTCTACTGGAAAATGCCAAAGAAAAGATGAATGCAGAATTCAAAAACATTGCCAATGAGATCTTTGAGAATAAGCAGAAAGTCTTTTCAGAACGCAGTCGGGAGCAATTGGATGGACTGCTGAAACCGCTTAGCGAGCGGATCAAGGACTTTGAAAAAAAAGTTGAAGAAACGTATGACAAGGAAAGTAAGGAACGCTTTTCCCTGGTCAAAGAAGTGAGAAATCTGCAGCGACTTAACGCCCGCATCAGTGAGGATGCGATCAATCTGACTAATGCTCTAAAGGGGCAGAGCAAAACACAAGGTACCTGGGGTGAAATAATATTGGAACGCGTGCTGGAAAAATCCGGACTTGAGAAGGGTCGTGAATATGAGATACAGGTTAGTCTGAAAAATGAAGATGGGCGTCGCCTGCAACCTGACGTGATAGTCCATTTACCGGAAGGCAAGGATGTAATTATCGATTCCAAGGTATCGCTGACCGCATATGAGCGGTACTGCTCCGTGGATGATGAAGCCGAGAAAAACCGCGAGCTGAATTTGCATATTCAGTCTCTGCGTTCCCATATCAAGGGTTTGGGAGATAAGGATTACCAAAAACTCGAGTCTGTCAATTCTTTGGATTTTGTATTGCTCTTTATCCCAATTGAAGCCGCTTTCTCGTTGGCAGTCCAGCATGACGGTGATCTGGTTGGAGAGGCATTCGATAAGAATATAGTTCTGGTTGCCCCGTCTACTCTATTGGCAACATTAAGAACAATCCAGAATATCTGGCGGTATGAACAACAGAACCGGAATGCCCAGAAAATTGCCAATACGGCTGGCAGGTTGTACGACAAGTTTGTGAATTTTGTGCAGGATGTGGAAGAGATCGGCTCAAGAATTGATGCAGCCCAAAAAGCCTATGATAAAGCCCATAATAAACTGGTTTCCGGGCGCGGCAATCTAATTAACCGAGCTGAAGCGATGCGGGAGTTGGGAGCCAAGGTGAGCAAATCTCTGCCACAACATCTGGTGGGGATGGACGAGGCGGACGCAGATCACGAAAAACCTTCTGACAAAATAAGAGCATTACCCGCAACAGAATAGTTTTCAAATTCACAACCGATCCAGCGGCAGGTGTTTAGTTGTTTTGGATTCAACGTCGAAGCGTCTGCGCGATTCGGAGCATAGATGTTTCGGTATTAATCAGAGATTCTTTAGCCTTTTGAATTATGGGGTAAATTTTGAGCTGTATAAAAAATGATCAAATAGGGGGGAATGAGTAAATACGCTGGTTGTAGCACTATTTCACGCCTTTACCCCCAGACTTATCCACAGAAATTGTGGACTGTTTTTACTTTAGTACCCTTTGTCAGCTCATAAATTGGCTATCCATGAAATTAAGGCGCCCGAAGAGACCTGCTCGAGGTACACATGAACAAGAATGACTACTGGAGGGAAAACATCCGTTTAGTGTTAATGCTTCTGTCGATCTGGTTTTTTGTTTCATTCGGCTGCGGAATTCTGCTGGTAGATTATCTCGATCAGTTCAGGTTTTTCGGTTACAAGTTGGGGTTCTGGTTCTCCCAACAAGGATCCATTTACATTTTCATCATATTGATCTTCGTTTATGCCTGGAGAATGAATCGGATTGATGAAAAGTACGATGTGCATGAAACCGATGAGTTTGGAGATGATGGCTAATGGATGTCCAGCACCTGACTTATCTGTTTGTTGGACTGTCCTTTGCCCTTTACATCGGTATCGCGATATGGAGCAGGGCTAACTCAACCAACGAGTTTTATGTGGCTGGCGGCAAAGTGCATCCAATCGTCAATGGTGCTGCCACCGCCGCCGATTGGATGTCTGCCGCATCATTTCTATCCATGGCAGGCATCATTGCTTTCGAAGGCAGAGATGGCGCCCGCTATCTGATGGGATGGACGGGAGGGTATGTTTTACTGGCTTTGTTACTTGCCCCCTATTTGCGTAAATTCGCCAAGTACACAGTACCTGATTTTGTGGGTGATCGATACTACTCGCAAGCAGCACGAATGGTAGCGGTTATCTGTGTGATCTTTATCTCATTCACCTATGTTTCGGGACAGATGCGGGGAGTGGGTATCGTTTTTTCCCGCTTGCTGGAAGTGGACATTAGTAGTGGTGTGATTATCGGTATGGCGATCGTATTTTTCTACGCCGTGATGGGAGGCATGAAGGGAATTACATATACCCAGGTTGCCCAGTATTGTGTGCTGATATTCGCCTATCTGGTACCAGCAGTGTTTATATCCATTCTGCTCACGGGAAAGGTGATACCACAGTTAGGCCTGGGTAGCACTATCGCAGACGGTTCAGGTATGTATCTGCTTGACCGGCTGGATGGTTTGACAACTGAATTAGGAATGCATGCGTTTACGCAGGGTAATAAGTCCACGATTGACATGTTTTTTATCACAGCGGCATTAATGGCGGGAACAGCGGGACTTCCCCATGTCATTGTCAGATTTTTTACCGTACCAAAAGTAAGAGATGCAAGAATTTCGGCAGGCTATGCATTAGTATTCATAGCTATTCTATATACAACGGCACCGGCTGTGGCGGCCTTCGCACGAATCAACATTATCAACAATGTGCACGATCTGGTGTATCTGGATGCTCCAGACTGGTTTTCAAAATGGGAAGACTCAGGGCTTATTGCATGGATAGATAAAAATGGCGATGGACGTATACAGTATAGTGGTGGTGCTGCATTGGAGGGTGTTACTCCCAGATTTATCGAGTCTAGAGGCCTTCACGGTGAAAGGCTGGTTGCCAACAGGGCATCTTCGAATGCTAACGAACTGTATATCGATCAGGATATCATTGTGTTAGCTCACCCCGAATTAGCAGATCTGCCGAATTGGGTCATTGCCCTGGTCGCCGCCGGGGGCTTAGCGGCCGCGTTGTCTACGGCGGCGGGTTTGTTATTGGTCATATCCACATCAATTTCCCATGATCTGTTGAAAATGACACTGATGCCAGGCATAACGGAGCGGCAGGAACTGCTCTTTGCCAGGATAGCAGCAGCGACTGCTGTCGGGATAGCGGGATTGTTTGGTATCTATCCACCCGGATTCGTGGCACAGGTGGTAGCATTTGCTTTTGGACTTGCAGCAGCTACCCTCTTTCCGATCATTATGCTGGGTATATTTTATAAACGCATGAACCGGGAAGGCGCCATCGCTGGAATGAGTGTGGGGCTGGTGTTTACATTTGCCTATATTGCATGGTTCAAGTTTGTTAGCCCGGAAACAAGTAATGCAGAACATTGGTTGCTGGGCATATCACCAGAAGGGATTGGGACCCTGGGGATGATTCTGAATTTTCTGGTAGCCTTTGTCGTGAGTAGATTTACACCGCCCCCGCCAGAGAGAGTTCAGGCTATGGTTGAGCACATCCGTGTTCCAGGGAAAGCTTCCCAGGGAGTTACGACATGAACGAAGTGAATTTGTTAGAGAAGATTTCGAGCTACAAACAGGAGGGTATCACCGGGGTAAAGCTGGGTATTACGGACATAGACGGTGTTTTACGGGGGAAATATATCAGTCTGGATAAATTCGAGTCGGTAGTAAGCGGGAGCTCCGGTTTTTGTGATTGTGTCATGGGGTGGGATATTGATGATCAGTTATACGATAATGCGACATTTACCGGTTGGCACACTGCCTTTCCGGATGCATTGTATCGCCTCGATTTGACCACGGAAAGACGCCTGGCAGAAGAAGGCGGTACCCCCTATTTTATTGGCGAGTTTGTCGAAAGTGACGGCCAGAGTTTGCATCCCATCTGTCCCAGGAGCAGATTGAAACATGTGATAGCGCTGGCTGAAGAACAGGGTGTAGGCATCAAGCTGGCCTTTGAGTACGAGTTCTTTATTTTTAAGGAAACACCGCACAGCATCCGTGAAAAAAACTACAGTGATCTGGTGCCGTTATCGCCGGGCAATTTCGGCTATTCAGTGCTTCGAACCATGAGTCTGTCTGATCTCTTCAATGAGTTTATGGCTTATTGTTCGAAGCACGATATCCCGCTGGAGGCACTACATTGTGAAACGGGTCCCGGTGTGTGGGAAGCTGCCATAGCCGTCGATGACGCTTTAGAAGCAGCTGACAAGGCGTCCCTTTTCAAAACCTTTACCAAGGTGTTTTTTCAAAAAAGGGATATGGTAGCCACGTTCATGGCAAAGTGGTCCATGGATTATCCTGGTCAGAGTGGCCATGTACATCAATCACTCTATGATCTTGATTCCGGTGACAGCGTTTTTTACTCACCGGCTGCCGAGCACAATATGAGCGATACAATGTGCGAGTATGTGGCTGGTCAGCAGAAGTATCTGAAACCGTTTCTGTCCTTGTGCGCACCAACCATTAATAGTTATACACGACTAGTGAAAGGCGCCTGGGCGCCGACAGCCTCTACCTGGGGAGTTGATAACCGAACGGTAGCGCTTCGGGTGATTCCTGGATCGCCCAAAGCGCAGCGGCTCGAATACAGAATTGGTGCGGCAGATGCAAATCCCTATCTTGTGGCGGCAGCCAATATTGGGGCTGGGTTGTTGGGTATTCAACAGAAACTGGAATTGGGTGCGCCGGTCGTTGGCAATGCTTACGACATTCAGGACGAACTGGATCAGTCCCTCCAGTTACCGGGTAGTCTAAAGGAATCGACCCGAGACCTGGATTCCTCCAGCGAGGCAAGAAAATTACTGGGCGATGCGTTTGTCGATCATTTCGTTGCCAGTCGTGAGTGGGAAGTTCGTGAATACGAACGTCACGTGAATGACTGGCAACTGAAACGTTATTTCGAAATAATCTAGTAGGTTGGATTAGGGCACAGCCCGTAATCCAACAATAGGATACATAGATATCCAAAAACAATAGGATACATAGATATCCAAAAACAATAGGATACATAGATATCCAAAAACAATGGGATACGGGACATCCAAATGATCATAGGTATCCTTGAAGCAGATCCTGCACTGGAACCGTTACGAGACGAATTCGGCAGCTATGTCAAAATGTTTAAGGATCTGCTAAACGAAGGAGCTGAGGGGAGAAAGCTCGATTTCAGAGTGTACAACGTCCTGCATGGTCAGTATCCGGCCGACCTCCATGAGTGCGATGGTTACCTGATAACGGGCAGCCGTGCTAGCGTATATGATGATGAAGAGTGGATCCGCACATTACGACATTTCGTAGTGAAACTTCATGATGCAAAAAAGAAACTGATCGGTATTTGCTTCGGTCATCAGCTAGTGGCTCAGGCTTTGGGTGGTAAGACAGAAGCTGCTGAAGTTGGCTGGGGGGTTGGTGTGCATACCAGTCGGGTATTGGAAGCCACAGATTACATGTTGCCAGGTGAACAGGAGATCTCTCTGTTGGTGTCCCATAAAGATCAGGTGACAGAGTTACCCGATGGCGCGAAATTATTGGCAAGCAGCGACTTCTGTACTCATGCCATGTTTCAGGTGGATAATCACATTCTGACATTTCAAGGCCACCCCGAATTCGTCAAAGGTTATTCCCGTGGATTGATGGAGCTGCGTCAAGAAATACTCGGGCCTGACAAGTACCTGGAAGGTATTGCGTCTTTGCAAAAGGTAACCAATGAGAAGTCTGTTGCCAGGTGGTTGCTGGCGTTTATGGATAGCTAATTCTTGTCCGGATGCGGCCCACCGGAAACTGATGTTTTACCCATTGAAACTGCATTATCGAAAACATCACTAGCCATTTGACACGACAATAGTAGGAGAAGAACATCTGCAATCCATCCATAAGGGATGGAAACGTCAGTTTCCGTAGCTAGAATAATTCCGGTTAAGAGGTATCCTCATTTGAGCGAATCACAGGATCCCAGGAAAACAATAACTGAAGAATTGGTCCCAACGGGTTTCCACCGGGCCAGGAAGAAAGCTGAAAGTTACCTTCAGGACAAGGATAAAGCAGCCAATCTGCTGCGTAAGGCGAAAGCGAAAGCGGCACAAAAACAGGGCGCTTTGGCTGGCGTCTGGGAAGACCTGCAGACAATGTTCCGGATGTTGAAAACCTGGATCTCAGGGGATTATTCTGGAGCATCGTGGCGAACAATCCTGTTGGTTGTTACCGCAATTCTCTATTTTGTCATGCCCTTCGATGTTATTCCTGATTTCATCGCAGCGCTGGGCTTCTTTGATGATGCAGCGGTCATTGCCTATATAGTGAGCATCTTGAAGGAAGAACTGATGGCGTTTTCTGCATGGGAACTTCTGCGTAGAGAAGATCAGTCGTCTCAGGATGCTCAAACTCACATAGAGCATCATCAACTCGATGAACAAGACGAGTAGCGATCGCTGCTAATTCATATTCGGTGCATTATTAATCCTGCCAGTAATCCTCGACGATACCATCACGGATTTCGATAAACAGATCGGATGATTTCCGTTCCTTGCTGTGAATATTGATGATAAGAAACAGGTGAACCCTTGTTTCCTCCTCTGCGTGGAATTGGTAGTGAAGAATTTCGGAACCGTCGGTCTTTTTGTGGCGACTCAGAGGATGTCCCAGGTGATCGTATACCCAGTCCACTGTTGTTACGCCCCGTTCCAACGAAACAGATTGACGATATGCATCAGTGCCATCGTAATGGTAGAAAATACAGGAAGTTAACAGCAGTGTAGTCAATGTAGTAATAATTACTTTATGCATATTTCATACTCAGGTTGTTGGTAAGCTGGTTCCTGCCGGAACTTGGCTCTCGCGACTTGTTAGTGATTTTGCTACGCAAAACACCTGGCAAGCAGCTGCCGCTTGTTTCGATCGTCTTTGACGAGCCGGAATTCAATAGATGCGATCATCCAGAACGACATAGGCAATACCATATGCCAACAATGTTGCGTGAGGTGCAATACACAATGCGACTACAGCAATGATGCGAACGAACAAAGGTTCAACATCCAGATATCTCGCGAATCCTGCGCACACACCACCAAGTTTCTTGTGCAAGGAATCTTTACCCAGTTTTCGATCTCGGATGGATCTGCTCAATCGTCTGTATCTGGTAGCCATCTTAAATTCCCTGCTGGATACAGATGTATCCAATAATGGTTGAAACTTCCTGAACCTGATATGAACAAGCCATAGATGCTGCTGCGGAATCGGATCTTGTCAATGAATTGTTACGCATTCCTTATCCAGGGATATCCTGTTGTTGCATTCTTGATTTGAGAGCAGCAAGTTCCTTGTCCAGAGACTCGCCTTGTTCTAATGCTGCAATTTCATCGGCAAGAGTTTGTTGTCCCAAATCATAGGCGTCTACTTGCCCTTCCAGATCGTCCAGTTTGCGCTCGTACGCATCGAATCGGTGCAATGCGTCATCTATATTGGCATCATGTAGCTGTCTTTTTACTTGCAATCTGCAGGATGCAGTCTTGCCGCGCATAACCAGAGCATCTTGTCTTGCCTTGGCTTCTTGCAGTTTCGCCTGCAGGCGTTGTGTGTCTGATTGCAGCTTACAAAGACTGTGGTCAATGTGAACCAGATCAGCTTCCAAAACAGCCGCAGCGTGAGAAACGATTCCTCTTTCCCGCAACGCCGCTTTTGCCAGATCGTCTCGTGCCTTTCTTATGGCAAGCTCTGCCTTCTCATCCCACGTTTTAACTTCTTTTTCAAGCCAGTGGATTCTCTTCCTGATCTGTTTCTTATCAGCAATGTATTTGGCTGTAGTTGAACGGACTTCGACCAGAGTTTCTTCCATTTCTCGAGTGATCAGAACAACCATCTTTTCAGGATCTTCGGCCTGATCGAGTAGGGCATTGATATTTGCATTTATTATGTCAGCAAACCTTGAAAATACGCTCATGATGGAATCTCCTGAGTTGGGGGTTCAATGGTTAATGTTCACTTGTGACCAGGGCGTCCACTAGGGGGCATTGGCACACTTCCACCTGCGCCATCATAGGCATAACGCTGGCAAAGTACTTTTCAACAGCACAGTCTTCTGTATCCCGAGTTTCAATAGCCGGATTGACACAATCTGCGTTGCGTTGCTCGATCTGAATATTCGCGAACACACCAAATCCCGATACAAACAGTGTGAGTAATGCAGCAGTGATCAGATTCGTGCTTAATCTGGATCTTCTGATTACCTGGTTCATTCTTCCTGACCTCATTGTAAAAACTAGTGAAAAATCTGTGGTTTGATAAACAATGCATCATATTTCGTGCCAATTGCGACGGAATCACCTAACACTTTGAAAACAAAGAATTAAAACATGCTAATGGGCGCAAAATCTGTTCCTGAAGAGGGATGAAGAAGTGTTGTTTAGTCAATAGTTAGTGAAACACACCACTTCTGCAGGCCATGGCAGGTTGCCCACTGTCGATCCGGATTACCCGGCTCAAAGCCAGACCAAATATGGATGTCCATAGGGCTTGCAGTTTCGCATTGACCCATTTCATTGACAGTGCGATTATGTAATGTGGGCAAATGAATAAAAATGAAACCTGCTAAATCAGAGGCTTCTCAAAACCGGACACCGGGTTTTGATCTCCCTGATTCAGGTAAAACACCGTCAAAGTGAGGAAGATTACGGCGTTTAGTGAGGCCAATATGCAATGTCCAAAATGCAGTGCCGGAATGGAAGTCATCGACTTCCATGATATCGAGATTGATCGTTGTAAAAGATGTCACGGTATATGGTTCGATCACCTGGAGAAGGAGCAGCTTCAGCAGCTTCAGGGGTCTGGAGAGATCGATATTGGCGACGATGAAACTGCCGCCGAGTATAACGAGCTTGTATTCGTGGAATGCCCCAGATGTTTCACAATGTTAGACCAGGTAGAACAGGAAGACCCGTACCTGAAATATGAAATATGCCCTACCTGCCATGGTTCGTTCTTTGATGCGGGTGAATTCAGGGATTATGTGACCAATTCCGGAGGTACGGAATGACACGACAAGGATTTTCACCCGGTGAATCGCCATTATCTGATATCCCGGGAATGCAGTGACCGAAACCAACCGGGCAGCTCGGGTTGCCAGTACTGGATGGAGCCCGAAACAATATCTGAAATTCGCCGATCATCGTCTAAGACCTGCCATCGAACTACTGCATCGAGTTCCTATTGAGTCTCCAGAGACGATATATGATCTGGGGTGCGGCACGGGAGATGTGACAAGATTAATCGCGGCTCGATGGCCTTCCGCTACAGTCTGCGGGCTTGATAACTCTCTGGAGATGCTACCAAAAGTTGAAGTTGAACCTGGTGGTATTGAATGGATCGAAGCAGATATTGAGTGCTGGACACCCGCAAAGAAGCCGGAACTTATCTACTCAAATGCGGCGCTGCAATGGCTACCAGACCACCAACAGCTATTGCCGCGATTAGCCGGTTTGTTGAGCGCGGGTGGTTGCCTTGCCATTCAGATGCCCCTCAGCTGGGCTGCAATCTCACACCGATTGATGCGCGAGACGCTGGTGGATTGTGGTATTCCCGGACGTATTTTAGGTACTGATGAGCTTAGAGCTGCAGCAGCACAAAATTGGGTTGCGGATGCAGAGACCTGTTTTGATCTTCTGGATGGCTGTGCGGAAAATCTGGATATTTGGGAAACTGAATACCTGCAGGTGCTGAGTGGTACTGATCCTGTATTTGAATGGGTACAGGGCACGGGACTTAGACCCATTCTAAATGCTCTTGATGATGACGAGCTGAATATATTCGTTCCCACCTACAAGAAGCGGTTGCGAGAAGCCTATCCGGTGAGATCTAACGGCCAGACCTTATACCCGTTTCGGCGCTTATTCGTGGTTTTGACTGTGTAGTTAGAGCCTGGCTGGCTCCGGTCCCGGGTTTTGGAATTCCCGCCGCAAATAATTGATACTCTATTTCCTTGCCAGGCGTGGCGGGAGTCCGACCTTAGAATTGATCAGGCGCAGGAACTGCAATGTGACGGTGCAGATCCGCCTCAACTTGTTTGGCTTGCTCCTGCGTAACTTATGATCGTTGCTTTGACGCGGACATTTCTATACAAAGGTAACTGGTTGCGATACGGCCGAAACTAATACTGATAATTAAGGAGATAAAGATGTCATCAATAGACTTTGAAGTGGATCTGGGCGACACGGAGCGAGCAATCCAGGAAACGGTACATCGTTTTGCTGCAGAGGTGATGCGCCCGGCGGGTCGGGAATTGGACAAAATGCCTGACCCGCAACAGACAATCGAAACAGACTCGATCATGTGGGACGCAATGGCTAAATTCGGAGAGCTGGGCATTGATACCCTTGGCACCATTGATTCTGAATTCACACCTGCCGAGAACGCGCGGATTCAAGCCATAATTTGTGAGGAATTGGGTTGGGGAGACGCGGGTCTGGCCTTGACTATGACGACTCAGGGTGGAGGACTGGTCAGTTGGTTGGCGAATATGAGCGGCAGGGAAGAGCTTATAAAAAGATACGGCGGCAATAATCCAAAAGAAATCGGCTGCTGGGCAATAACGGAACCGGATCATGGCAGTGATACGCTGGCAATGAATCAGCCGCATTTCAATGACCCTTCAATCAAAGCCAATTGCATCGCGACCAAAGATGGCGATGAATATGTTATTCGTGGTCAAAAATCCAGCTGGGTTTCAGCAGCGCCGATTGCGACGGTCATGGCACTTTACTGCACTATAGATGGGAATCGCGGATTTGAAGGTGGAGGTGTTGCTATTGTGCCTCTGGATCTTCCTGGCATATCCAAGGGTAAACCCCTTAACAAGATTGGTCAGAGGTCTATGCCTCAGGGGGAAATATTTTTTGATGAGGTCAGAATCCCGGCAGATTACATGATATTCGATCAGGAGACCTATAAAACGGCACTTCATGGTACGCTCACGCTGGCAAATTCCTGGATGGGTGTGACATTTGCCGGGGTTGCTCGTTCAGCCTTCGATCTGGCGAATCAATATTCGAAGGAGAGAATTCAGGGTGGTAAACCGATCTGTGAACATCAAAGTGTCAAACTGCGCTTGTTCGATATGTATCGTAAAGTGGAAACTGCCAGTACCTTTGCGAGAAAAGTGTCGATTGTTAATAATGGCACCGATCAGGGAAAGCTGCACTACGCAATTGCCTCAAAGACCTATGCAACGCGCGTGGCATTTGATGTGGCCAGTGAGGCGGTACAGATCTTCGGCGGTAATGGGTTAAGTAAAGAATATCCCATCGAGAAAATATTGCGTGATGCCAGAGCATCAATGATCGAGGATGGTTGCAATGAAGTTCTCAGTATTGTCGGCGCGGCTGATCTTTAAACCGGCTCTCGTAACACCGGTAGTGTGAACAAGCTGGATTGCCGATTCAACGGGTAGCGCCTGGATTTTTATTCCAGGCGCTCCGTCAACTCCAGGTGCTTGGCTCTCGCAATTACAATTTTTCACCAAAGGTGAAAATATTGGTCGGCAGGTCTTTTGCGACAGCAAAATACCGAGAGACAGCTGCCGCCTGTCAAGCAGTGTTATGCTGCTACCAGGGAAGCAAGACGCTCGTTGATAATTTCCTCAGCACCGTTGACGATGCGTTCAACCAACTCTTTACAGGTTGGGATATCGTGTATCAGACCGGCCACCATGCCTGTACTCCAGGCGCCGATATCCATCTTGCCTTCCTGAAGAATCTTTGGATACACGCCGCCAACCAGATGTGCAATATCACCTATCTGTAAGTCAGCACCCTTTTCTTTTTCGATTGCGATGATTTGCTCGACGGCAGCATTCTTTAATACGCGTTCTGTATTACGCAGGGGACGCATAATCAGGCGGGTCTGCAACTCATCCGCGTCCACCAGCGCCTGTTTCACGTTCTGATGCACCGGAGCTTCAACAGTGGCAATAAACCGCGTTCCCATATTGATGCCATCAGCACCCAGAGCCAATGCCGCGACAAGTCCTTCAGCATTGCCAAATCCACCCGAGGCAACGAATGGAATAGTCAGTTCTTCCGCTGCCCGCGGTAACAGGATAAGACCCGGTATATCGTCCTCGCCCGGGTGCCCACCGCACTCAAAACCGTCAACACTTACTGCATCGCAACCGAGTCGCTCTGCCTTTAGTGAGTGGCGCACCGATGTGCACTTATGAATAATCTTGATGCCATTTTCCTTGAGTATCGGAACATAGGCTTCCGGACTACGACCGGCGGTTTCGACTATCTTAACGCCGCCTGCAATAATCGCTTCAATGTATTCATCGTATGGAGGCGCCTCAAATCCTGGTAAAAAAGTCAGATTGACGCCAAATGGCTTGTCCGTCATTTTGTGGCAACGTGCAATTTCCTTGGCCAGATCGTTGGGTGTCGGCATGGTCAAGGCTGTTATAATACCCAGCCCGCCAGCATTTGAAACAGCCGCTGCCATCTCGGCGAATCCAACATAGTGCATACCACCCTGTATAACAGGGTGTTGAATTCCTAATAATTCAGTAATACGGGTTTTCATCTAACTCTCCAATTCTTCGTCCTGGTGGCAGGGTGCCTGACCGATTGTAGGAGCAACACCAGCTGGATTCAAACAATTCAGTTGGGGGCAGGCGGATTCAGATACGGCGGTAGGGAAACGAATGCTCAGGTATACTATTCATGAAAAACAACAATGGAGAGACAAAGTGTCCGATATTATCTTGCATCATTACCCTGAATCGCCTTTCTCAGAAAAAATTCGCCTGATATTGGGTTACCAAGACCTGAGTTATCAGTCTGTCACAATACCTGTAATCATGCCTAAACCGGATCTGATGCCGCTGACGGGAGGTTATCGAAAAACACCGGTAATGCAGATCGGTGCTGATATCTATTGCGATACAGAATTAATAGCCCGGGTAATTGATCACCTGCACCCGGAGAATTCGCTTTACCCGAAAGGCGAGGAAGCCAGCGCGGGCACTTTGGCTCAATGGAGTGATACTGTGCTGTTCAGTTTGGCGGTTTCGCTAGCGTTCCAACCCAAGGCAATGGCAGCCAATGCAATGTTTCAGGATCAGCAAAGAGCTGCCGAATTTGCCGCTGACCGGGCGGAGTTGGTTAAAGGCGGGACCCAGCTTGCTATGCCGTTTGAAGTTGCCAACGGACAGTTTCTTGCGCATATTAGACGCCTGGACAATCAATTGGCTGATGGTAGAGATTTCTTGCTCGGTGATAAGCCTTCAATTGCCGATTTTTCCACCTATCATTGCATCTGGTTTATCCACAACAACGAGGCAATTCGAGATATATTTAGCCCCTTTGGCAATCTGTCGGCATGGCGAATGCGCATGGAGGACTTCGGACAGGGTAAACCCGTTGAATTAAGTGGTGAAGAAGCCCTGGTAATCGCCAGTAGCAGCGAACCCTTGACGGCTGAAAAACAGGGCGGTCTTAACCCTGATGAAATAGCGATTGGAGAGCAGGTTGAAGTACTGCCCACAGATTATGGATTGAACCCGGTCAAGGGGGCATTGCTGGTTTCATCGGTGGAAGAGATAGCAATTGCTCGAACAGATGAACGCGTGGGTAATCTGGCGGTACACTTTCCCCGGATGGGTTTTCAGGTTAGACAATGTGATTAGTCCGTTCGAATGAGATCGGCGGATTTCAGAACATACAGGGCGTCTGCTGTAACCCATTCATTCATATTTTTGCTGCTGGTGCCGCCCCAATCGATCAGATCGGC
>JASJXV010000041.1 GCA_030123805.1 Gammaproteobacteria bacterium | reverse complement strand
CCTGATTAATACGGAAACTCCTGCCCTGATAGCGCAGACCCTGAATTAACAATTCCTAAAGCTTCTTGAAAATCAGAGTTCCGTTAGTGCCACCAAACCCAAACGAATTGGACAACACGATGTTTATCCGCATTTGCCTGGCTTCATTTGGCACATAGTCCAAATCACAGCCTTCACCCGGATTGTCAAGATTAATGGTCGGTGGTGCGACCTGATCACGAATTGCAAGTGCACTTATTATTGCTTCTGCTGAACCGGATGCCCCCAACAGGTGCCCTAGCATCGATTTGGTGGAACTCACTGCAACGGAAGTTGCAGCATCTCCCAGAACGGTTTTTATGGCGATAGTTTCAGCAACATCTCCTAAAGGTGTTGATGTGCCGTGGGCATTTATATAATCCACGGCGTCACCCGCTAACCCGGCATCAGCCAGGGCATTCTGCATAGATGCAACGGCACCGGATCCATCTACCGGCGGCGTTGTCATGTGGCTTGCATCCGCACTCATGCCGAATCCGATCACTTCACAGTAAATTCGAGCACCTCGTGCACGCGCGTACTCCAGTTCTTCCAGTATCAGGATACCGGCTCCATCACTCAAAACAAACCCATCTCGATCCCGGTCCCATGGTCTACTGGCTGCGGCCGGATCATCGTTACGCGTGGACAGCGCTTTCATCGCAGCAAATCCGGCAAGTGTCGTCGGAGACGTTGATTTCTCCGCTCCCCCGGCTAACATGACATCTGCATCACCATAGGTAATCATTCTGGCTGCAAAACCTATATTGTGTGTCCCGGTGGTACAGGCAGTCGTGATCGCAATATTTGGTCCCTGTAATCCGTACTTGATCGAAAGTTGTCCTGCTACCATATTGATGATGCATGATGGCACAAAGAAGGGTGTAACTCTTCCGGGACCCCGATTTACAACAATGTCATGGCAGGTCTCAATCGTGACTATGCCGCCAATACCGGATCCGACGGCTACACCAATACGATGTCTGTTGGCATCTGTAATCTCCAGAGCGGCATCATCGAGAGCCTGGGCACCAGCCACTAATCCATATTGAATAAAGCCATCCATACGACGGGCTTCTTTGGGCGGAATATACTCAGACATATCGAAGTCAGGAACAGCGCCACCAATCTTGACTGAAAATTCCTCTGTATCGAATGCCTCAATAGCCTTGATTCCACTTTTGGAAGCAAGAATATTTTCCCAACTCGATTCCATGGAAGAACCAAGAGGAGACAATAATCCCATCCCGGTTATGACAACCCTTCGTTCGGCCACTAAAATAACCTCCTTACGTCTGCAACACACACAGCTTTCTGAAAATCTCTCTCAGAAACTACAGAAGCCGCACTGCAAGGCAGATGCGGCTTCTCGAAATATGAAGAAACTGTTTGATCAGGTGTGTGCTTCGATATAATCAACCGCTTCCTTCATGGTGGTTATTTTTTCTGCTTCTTCGTCTGGAATCTCAGTCTCAAATTCTTCTTCCAGAGCCATAACCAGTTCAACGGTATCAAGAGAGTCCGCGCCAAGATCCTCAACAAATGAGGCATCCGGTGTGACTTCATCTTCTTTGACGCCCAACTGCTCACAAACCAGTTTTCTTACTCGTTCTTCTGTGGTACTCATGCTTTGGTTCTCTCCTGATATATTGCTAAAAAGCTGCGGTATTTTAATGAAATGCTCCGTGCAGGATCAAGCTAATTTTTCTTCTGCCAATGAATAGCCTGTATCGCGCCTTGTATGTGTGTTATTTTTTGAATGGTATCAATGGGTTAGGCCATATACATCGCTCCATTAATGTGAATTGTCTGTCCAGAAATGTAACCTGCCGATTTGCTGGCAAGAAATGACACTAATGCCGCCACTTCCTGAGCTTCGCCTAATCTGCCGACAGGGACACGTGCCAACAAAAGTTCCTGTTGTTCCTCGGTAAGAGCCGCAGTCATATCGGTCGCAATAAATCCCGGAGCAACACAATTGACGGTTATTCCCCTGGAGCCTAACTCGCTTGCCAGAGAACGACTATATCCCTGCATACCCGCTTTGGCAGCCGCATAGTTACTTTGACCAGGATTCCCCATATTCGCCACAACTGAGCTAATATTGATGATGCGCCCCCAACGTGCCCTTGTCATCCCGCGCATGCAGGCTTTACTCACTCGGTATATTGAATTCAGATTTGTATTAATTACATCAACCCATTCATCCTCTTTCATACGTAGAGCAATATTATCTCGAGTAATGCCTGCGTTGTTCACCAGTATCAAAGGCGCGTCATGATTGTCTTTGATATCAGCAAACAACTGCTCAATGGACTCGGAATTCTCCAGATTCAGTACTTTACCGGCGCCTCGATCTTGCAGAGATTCGCTGATGCCGTTAGCACCCGCTTCACTCGTAGCTGTACCGATAACAAATGCGCCATTTTTAGCAAGATCGGCAGCGATCGCTTTGCCTATGCCGCGACTTGCTCCTGTTACCAATGCCGTCTTTCCCATCAAGGTCATTACCAATGCCCTCCTGATATGTATTAACTGATGTCCAGGTTAAATACTATTCAAGGTATCTTGCAGCGAAGCTGCATCGTTAATCACCAGGGATTCAATATTTCGATCAATTCGTTTCATCAACCCACGCAGAATCTTGCCAGGGCCACATTCGACTACCTTTCCTACCCCAAGTGTCGCTAACAACTGCACTGTGCCAGTCCACTTCACTGCACTATAAATTTGCAACACAAGATTCTGTCTAATCTTCTCAGGATCCGTTTCTATTTTTGCATATACGTTTTGGATTATCGAGATATTAGGGGTTCGAAACCGGACTTTCCCCAATTCAACTGACATTTTTGCCGCAGCGGGCTTCATTAACTGGCTATGGAAAGGTGCACTTACAGTCAGTGGTATTGCTCTTCTTGCTCCTGCTTCCTGACAACCCTGCATGGCGCGATTTAGAGCGGCAGTATGACCTGCTATGACCACCTGGCCTGGTGAATTAAAATTCGCAGCCTGGACTACCTCTTCACTAGAACATTGTTGGCAAACCTCAACAACCTGATCGTCATCAAGACCAAGTATTGCTGCCATACTTCCCTCTCCTACAGGTACCGCATGTTGCATAAATCGGCCACGTTTTTGCACCAGCATAATCGCGTCCTGGTAGTCCAGAACACCAGCAGCCACCAAGGCAGAATATTCCCCCAGGCTGTGACCCGCCACATAATCAGGTTGTTGGCCCTGGTTTTCCAGCCAGATATGCCACAACGCAATACTGCCCGCCAACAAAGCCGGTTGCGTATATTCTGTTTGATTCAATTTATCCTCTGGATTTAGTTGCACCAGCTCCCACAAGTCATACCCCAGCACCTCAGAAGCTTCGTTGTAGATTTTCCGGACAAGCTCATTTCCTGTCGCCATTTCATCCAACATGCCAGCTGCTTGCGAGCCCTGTCCAGGAAAAACAAATGCCAATTTAGTCATATAAGTTAGTAGTCCTGTCCGTAAAGCGTCATATTCAGCCAGTACTCACAAAACGTTAAAACTGTTAGAGTTATAAATCAACCGCTTACGAAGGAACTAACACTCTCGATCTTCATGTCCTGAACTAGTTAGTATCAAATTCGACCAAGGAATTATAACCACGTCATTGCTTGTATCCTTCCATAACACTCTCAATGCGTGAACCTATCAGGCCAGGGACATCCTGATTGACCATAAGCATCGCTTCAGTTAATGCATGATAAAACCCTTCATCGTTGGCTTGCCCATGACTCTTCACAACAACACTATTGAGCCCCAATAACCCAGCCCCGTTATATTGTTGAGGCTCCAGGTGCCTCTTGAGATCATCCAGAATGGGCGACACTATAAGACCTGCGATCCGAGACATTAGGCTCTTGCTGAACGCATCCTGTATCAGGTGTGAGACAAATCTTGCCAATCCCTCGCTGGTTTTAAGTGCAATATTCCCCACCCAACCATCGCAAACTACGACGTCTGCTTCGCCCTGATAGATGGCATCGCCTTCTACAAATCCAACGAAATTTAGCAACTCATTCGTCTTCAGCAATTCGGCCGCCAATTTGACCTGATCTCCGCCTTTCGATTCCTCACGGCCGATATTAAGGAGCCCCACCGCCGGGCGGGTCTTTTTCTCAACCGCTTCACACATCAAACTGCCCATGGCAGCAAACTGAATCAGATTTTCGGCTTCACAATTGATATTCGCTCCCAGATCGAGCAAATAGCAACGGCCTTTTATTGTTGGCATTGCTTTAATGATAGCTGGGCGATCAATGCCCTGCAGGGTTCTTATCAGGTAACGGCTTATCGCCATTAAGGCGCCGGTATTGCCGCAACTGACGCAAGCCTGAGCTTCACCCGCCTTGACCAGGCTCAAAGCCAGATGCATAGAAGAGCCTTGCTTATGTCTGAGGGCGATAGAGGGCTTATCGTCCATCTCGACTACCTGTTCGGCGTGTTGAACCTGGACACGGCTGGGATTGTAGGGATGTTTCTTGAGGCATTGATTGAGCTGATGCTGGTCGCCCACCAGCACCAGAAAAAGATCAGGATGATCAGCGGCACAACGAAGTGCAGATGGAATGATTACATCAGGCCCGTAATCACCCCCCATCACATCAATTGCAATGCGCATGTGAGACCCGTAGGGAATTACGCGTCGTTTGCAGTGTGAACGACTTTCTTGCCTCTATAAAAGCCATCGGCAGAAACATGATGACGCCGGTGAGTTTCACCCGTTGTTGAATCTTCAGAGAGAACAGGTCCCTTCAGAGAATCATGCGATCTTCTCTGTCCGCGACGAGAGCGGGTTCCTCTATTCTTTTGCACTGCCATATCAATTTGCTCCTGCTTATTACAAACCCGGCATTCAATCCACTGGTTTGTTTACTTTTAATTGCTTCAGAACTGCGAACGGACTGGACCTGGAGTCTTCATCCTGCTGTTCATACTCTAATCGGTCCAGACAATCACCGTTTTCCTCAATCTGATCCGCTGCATGCGTGGCTACCATTGGAAGACTCAAAATAAGATCATCTTCGATGATGGATGCCAACTCAATGGTCTCCCCTTCGACGACCAGAATATCCTGTCGGAAGTCTTCAATTTCCGCTTCGTTGCTTACGACAACCTGAGCGATACTCGCGTTCACTGCCAATTTGACCGGTTCCAGACAATATTGACATACCATGGCAACCGTGGTGTTTGCGCCACCGGTAATATGGACGTTGCCGTCCCGCTGCTTTTTGAAGCGCAATTTGAACGCAACTGTGCCTGATGTCTCCGCCAGGTATGCAGAGAATCGAAGCAACTCCCGCTGCGGTATCTGCCCCGCCAGGATTCGGTCCGCCGCGGCCATTTGTGCTGGATTTATGGAGTTTGGAATGGGCTCAGTCAGCATAAACGGCGCATCATAGGCACCACACCCTGTACTGTCAAAAGAAATATTGATAATTTTCGATCGACGCCTCAAAAATGCAAACGCCTGCGTGGCAATAACCACAGCAATCTATTCCTGCAGTTCCCTGTCAATAACTACTTGCAATGCTTTATCGAGAGGAGCGCACACTCGAATCTCACTTCCGGTACCCCGGATGTTATTGGGTATTCTTATCCTGCTGGCGTGAAGAAATAGCCTTTTGACACCTCTTTTTCGCATTAACTTGTTGACTTCATGGTCTCCATAGCGGTCGTCACCGACTATGGGATGTCCGGCGTACTGGGCGTGTACTCTGATCTGATGAGTTCTACCCGTAACAGGCACGGCTTCAATCAATGTATGGTCTGGAAAGTATTGAAGTACTTTAAACCTGGTAATTGCTGACTTTCCATCCGCTGCTACCCTGCTGATTCTTTCACCGCTTCTAAGTTCATTCTTTTTTATCGGCACTTGTACCAGTATTCTGCGTTTCGCCCAATGACCACAAACCAGTGCAACGTATGTCTTCTCAACTTCATGATTGCGAATTTGCGCATGTATGGCGCGTAATCGGCTTCTTTTTTTTGCTATCAGGAGACAACCGGATGTCTCTCTGTCTAATCTGTGTACCAGCTCTAAAAACCGATCATGGGGCCGCATCTGACGTAGCGTCTCGATCACACCATGGCTAATACCACTACCTCCATGTACCGCCAGACCGGAAGGTTTATTAATGATAAGAAGACCCGTGTCTTCATACAGAACCGACTGTTCCAGTTTCCTGGTGAATGAATGTCCGATAGGCAAATCCGGCCCGGAACGACTAACCCGTATTGGGGGAATGCGCACCTGGTCACCTGCCTGCAATCGATAGTGCGGTTTCACCCGGCCACCATTGGCGCGAACCTCACCTTTGCGCAATATTCTATATATACGGGACTTCGGAACACCCTTGAGCCGGGCAATCAGATAATTGTCGATGCGTTGTCCCGCGTATTCTGCATCTACCTCAACCAGCTCCACCTTCTCCATAATAACTCGTCATAAGGTTAAATTTATAAAAAACTCTTTGTATTTGAAGCACTTGTCAAATGCTGTTACAATTGCTCAGCGTGGATCTATACAGTGGGGCGATACTGGTGTAAATTAGCCTGCCCCTGCTTCATCTGCCACGACACCTGTGAGTACAGAGCGGAGTAGATAATGTTACTCCCACGTAAATTTGATAGCTCAGGTAACAATTTTATAGTGTTCGGCACTTTATTGTTGAACAAATTTTTTAACCGTGACTGGTTATATAGACGAACATTCAAACTAGCGTCAAAATCGAAAAGTTTATTGAAAAAGCATATTGAGTAGATTAAATACGATTATCACTAACCGAACACCGTGAGATTTCGAACGTATCGACCGGAAACCCGGATACTCCCGAACTCAATCAATAGACAGAGAATTGCATCCAAATGGCAAAACTTAATGACCATGAAACAAAAGGTATTCATATGATTTGACGATATTTGATATTCGTTTGCTATAACAGCACACAAAACGAAGTGATATCGTAATGAAAAGAATGTTAATAAATGCAACTCACGCTGAAGAGTTGCGGATCGCCCTCGTCGATGGGCAACAACTTTATGATCTTGATATAGAGAACAAAGCCAGAGAACAGAAAAAAGCCAATATATACAAAGCGCGCATTACCCGAGTAGAAGCCAGCCTTGAGGCTGCTTTTATCGATTTCGGTGCCAATCGGCACGGCTTTCTGCCATTAAAAGAAATCTCCCGAGAGTATTTCAGATCCAGCCCTTCAAAGGGCGGGCGTATAAATATTAAGGATGTCGTCAAAGAAGGCATGGAACTTGTCGTGCAAGTCGACAAGGAAGAGCGCGGTAATAAAGGTGCGGCACTTACAACTTTTATCAGCCTGGCCGGAAGGTATCTGGTTCTAATGCCAAACAATCCTCGTGCCGGGGGTGTCTCTCGCCGTATCGAGGGTGAAGAACGTGAAGAACTAAAACAAACTCTGAGCCGACTGGACATACCGCCTAACACGGGTGTCATTGTTCGTACTGCCGGGCTGGGTCGCGGTGCAGAAGAACTGCAATGGGATCTCAACTATTTGATACAACTTTCAGACGCTATTACAAAAGCTGCAACTGAAAACAAGAGTCCTGCTCTGATTTATCAGGAAAGTGACGTTGTTATCAGGGCTATTCGCGACAATCTCAGAGAGGATATTGGTGAAATTCTCATAGATACCGAAGAAGCATTCGAGCGCGCAAAGCAGTTTATTGAACAAGTAATGCCGCAATATAAATCTCGGGTGAAGTTGTATAATGACTCGGTTCCTCTATTCAATCGTTATCAAATTGAAGGTCAGATTGAATCAGCATTTCAACGGGATGTCAGACTACCCTCAGGTGGGTCGATCGTCATAGACCCCACTGAAGCGCTGGTTTCCATCGATATAAATTCTGCCAGAGCAACGCGTGGTTCCGATATTGAAGAAACTGCGTTGCAAACCAATCTTGAAGCTGCGGATGAAGTCGCTCGTCAGTTACGCCTCAGAGATATGGGCGGTCTGGTGGTCATCGATTTTATCGATATGTCCGCAGGTAAAAACCAGCGAACAGTCGAGAATCGTCTACGGCAAGCACTGCAAATGGATCGCGCAAGAGTTCAGATAGGACGTATTTCAAGATTCGGTCTTCTGGAGATGTCACGCCAGCGCCTTCGACCCTCTCTGGGTGAGACGAGTGGAGTCGTTTGCCCACGCTGCAATGGTCTGGGATTCATCAGGGATATTGAGTCGCTTGCTCTCTCTATCATGCGATTAATGGAAGAAGAGGCATTGAAGGAAAGTAGTGCTCAAATTAGAGCCATTGTGCCTTTGACAATTGCAGCATATCTATTGAATGAAAAGAGATCGGTATTGTCTGAAATTGAGGAACGGAACAATGTCAAACTGGTCATCATCCCTTCAGCAGACATGGATACGCCACACTATCAGGTGGATCGTATTCGTACTCAGGATGAAGACGAGAATACGCAAGCCAGTTATGAAATAACTGTCGACATTCCCGAACCTGAAGTACCGACAACAACCAAACCACAACCGTTACAGCAACCAGCAGTACAGGCAGTTGCTCCTGCAAATCCACCACCCGCTGCAGCTAGTCAGAAAAAAGGCTTGCTAGACAGATTGTTTGGCGATCTCTTCAGCTCGAATACCGACGCCGTTTCAACGCCCGCTGCAGCAAACAAAAAAGCTGGCACCCGTGGGGCAACGACAAGAACTTCAGCTCGCAATAATTCGGGCAGACGACAACGCGATAATCGATCCAGACAACAGGAACGTCCACGAACCGAGCAGCGCAAAAATGGCAGGCAGCAGGACGCGCAGAAGAAGGATGAGCAACGTAAATCTGCCCCGGGTAAACAAGGTCAACAACAAAAAACCAGGCAAGAACCAAAATCTGATATCAGCAGCGATTCACGCACAGATGATTCACGCACAAGTCAAGGTGTAGAGAAGAGCAGAGACAGGACTCGTAGTGAAAAATCACGCCAGGGAGATGTTTCGTCCACTGACAAACGACAGCAGGGTAATCGTCAGAAAAATCAACAACGCAGACGCAATCGCGACCAACGGGTGGAAGTGGAGATAACAGCTGATACAACAAGTACGGCAACACCTGGACAGGATGATACTGTAACGCCAAAGGCAGAAGTGAAATCGAATCAGCCGCTTAAACAAGCGGTTCCCCGAAACACTCAGGTTGACGCCGGTCGAACTGTCACGAAAGAAGTGGCTCCTACAGATCCAAACACGGATGCGGCCAAAGAAAAACTAGAAAAAGAGCCGAGATCAAGAACAGGCAGAGCCGCAAATGACCCGAGAAATAAAAGCTTGACGCCCGTCGAACGGATCGATGCAGCCCCTGATGTCACTGCTGTTGAAAAACCGGTTTCTGATCCTGAATCTGATCAAACCTCCGATCGATCTCCATCCCAGGCTGAGTCAACCGATAGCACCGGGGTGGTAGCATCGGCCACCGATATCGAGCAGCAAAGACAGCCGGAAATTTCTGTGGATGAACCATCCTCCGAGATAGAAGAACTCGACGCCTCTCAAAAGCAACCCGGGGAAGCTGAAACCATTCCATCCGTCGCTGCAAGCTCCGCATCAAACATTGAGAATGCCCAATTGATATCTCAAGACTCAAGCGAAACAGTAACCGAGGTTTCACGTGAGAATATCCAACCGGATAAGCTGAAGATTAAACCTTCTGCACGAGGTAGAGCAGCCAATGATCCCAGACTCAAACGCGTTCAAACAAGCTCTTCTTCTACTGCACAAACTGCACCCTCGTCGCAGCCAAACGAAGTAGGCAATGCTGCGCTAAAGGATGATCCTGGTACTGGATTCTCTGTAGATACAACTGCGTACCGTGATCCGGATGCAAATACTTCCGAAGACGTATAACAGGAAAGTTAATTTACCAGATATGGTTCCACTTCCAAATCCAATCCATAGTGCTCATGCACCCTGGATTGGATGATATCTTTTAACTTCAAAAAGTCATCCGGTTTTGCGCTTCCCTTGTTTACCAGGACCAGAGAATGACGGGGAGAGATTACCGCATCTCCGCAGTTTCTTCCCTTGAGGCCACACTGATCAATCAGCCATGCTGCTGACAATTTCACCTTGTCTCGCTCCTTGTAGCCCGGCATATCAGGATATTTCAATCGCAACAGTCGATATTGTTCAACAGGAATGTGTGGATTCTTGAAAAAGCTGCCCACATTAGCTTCTACAGATGGATCTGGCAGGCGTTCTCTTCTGATTCTGGTAACTGCTTCGGCTATGGCTTTGCCGGTTACCTCCGTGACACGCATATTTTGCAGTTCCCGCTCTACCGCACCATAGCCGGTTAACAATCTGGACTGACGCGCCAATTTCAATCTGATCGAAGTGACTACATACCGGTCTTTATCCTTGCCCTTAAAGATACTATCCCGGTAGCCAAAACCACATGCTTCCCTGGTCAAGGTTTTTTCAGAGAGCGATTGCCTGTCCAACACTCTTAGATCATGGAGCACATCCTTCAACTCTGCGCCATATGCACCAATGTTTTGTACAGGAGCCGCGCCGACTGACCCAGGTATCAAGGACAGATTTTCAAGCCCATAAAGTTCATTTTCAAGAGTGTATGCAACCAGATCCTGCCAATGTTCCCCGGCAGCAGCTTCAACGATCGCCGTGGATTCATTCCACATCAGTTTGATGCCTTTTGTGGAGATTTTTAGTACCAATCCCGGATAATCATCGGTAAAAACGACGTTGCTACCGTCACCGAGTAACAACACAGGTAGTTTTCGCGAATGTGCAAACTGCAGTGCTGACCGGATAGCATCAATCGAATCAGCAACAACAAAAAAGCTGGCTTTCACATCAAGGCGCAAGTAATTGACGGCTGCTAACGAGTAATCTCGTTCGATAGTCATTGGGTTCACTAAATAGGGATATTCTGCTTCAGAAATTGCCGCACCCGCTGTAGATCACCCTCGGTATCCACTCCCGGTGGAATAGACTCACACGCGACTTGAACGTGAATATCAACGCCATGGCACAGAGCGCGAAGTTGTTCGAGTCGCTCGGTGACCTCTAATGGCCCAGGGACCCACTTCACATACTCATCCAACACATTTACCCGGTATGCATAGAGCCCCAAATGTCGGTAATAGTCGCAAGACGAAGGTATCGTCTTTTCCGAATCAGTAAACGTATCCCGCGACCACGGGATCGGTGCACGACTGAAGTACAGAGCTTTACCTGACTCATCCATGACTACCTTTACTATATTTGGATCAAACAGATCATCTGGATTATCTATTACCGCACACAGAGTGGTAATTCCAGCCTTTCCCTGTGCGAGGTTAGCAGCAACCTGATTAATCACGTTGAATGGAATCAGGGGTTCATCGCCCTGTACATTCACTACAATATGGTCTTTAGGTAGTTGCAAAGATTTTGCTACTTCCTGCAGCCGGTCGGTGCCGGATGGATGGGCAGTCGAAGTCATGCAACATGCGCCGCCGAAACCAAGCACAATGTCAGCAACACGTTGATCATCTGTTGCTACAATTACACTATCGGCATCACTCCTGCAGGCTCTCTCGTAAACATGTTGGATCATCGGTTTACCCGAGATTTCCAACAGGGGTTTCCCGGGCAATCTTCGAGACTGATACCTGGCGGGTATAATGACACTAAATGACACAATTCACCGGGGTGCCAACTCATCACTATCAAGACTTCGGGCTTCAGATTCCAGCATCACGGGAATCCCATCACTTATAGGATAGGCCAATCTGTCAACTCTGCAGATTAATTCCTGGGCTTCTTTGTCATACGTTAATGCCTCCTTGCACAAAGGACACACCAATATATCAAGTAACTTTTTGTCCATATTTCATTCTCTCCAAGATAACCAACTTCAATCAGGTAGAGGTATTTGCGCTGTAGGTCTTTTCCGCCATAGCGAAAACGCATCAGGTAGTAGCCGCGGGAATAATGGTTTGGCCGCTTTTCCCCAGTTTCTCCAACACAGCATCGACAAATGTGTCACTGGTCACGACCGAAACTTTCAGGTACCAATATTCCTGATGCATTAACTCCTTGTTGAGTAATCGACATTTAACAGCATCTTTTTCCGTCATCACTACCGGTAATTGATCACCAAAAAGCAAATCCAACTCCTGAAAGACGTGATGATCTTCAAGTCCATGTTCTAACACTTCAAATCCCATACCTCTGAGTGTATCAAAGAAACGTTTGGGATTCCCTATACCCGCGACTGCATGCACCTGTTTTCCTGATGACCACTCGTCAATACCGATTTCCTCCATGGTATGAATATTGATCCATGATTCAGCAATCAGATCCATGTAGATGCTACCGGCAATTTCCTGTTTCAGCCCAACCGATTTCCCGTTGACTACCACAAAGTCTACCTCTTTCAATCTGGATGGTGGCTCTCTTAACGGCCCTGCAGGGAAACAAAATCCATTGCCCAGGCCACGACTGCCGTCAATAACAGCGATTTCCAGATCCCGTGCCATCGCATAATGCTGCAAACCATCGTCGCTTAATACAATATCGCACTCATTGTTCATCAACAGACTCTGTACTGCCTGGTTTCGATCCCTGTCTACCACGACAGGCAATCCTGTTCTGCGTGCAATCATGACTGCTTCCTCCCCGGCATCGACTGGATTTGTAGAAGCAGTAACCTGCAAAGGATGCTGTGCACGCGCGCCACCATAACCTCGGCTCACGATCCCGGGACTGTAACCCAAGAGCACCAACTGCTGTGCCAGCCAGATGACCAGCGGCGACTTTCCGGTGCCACCGATATTAATATTCCCAATCACTATTATGGGTACTGGCGAGGACCAACGTTGGTGTGCGGTTCTGAGCAGTTGGTTACGTCTCTTCTTTACCAGAAACTGGAACAAGGCGCTGAAAGGCGATAGCAATTTGACCCACAACGAATCACTGTACCAGGCATTGACAAGCGGATTATTCCCTGCTGTCCACATGGGCAAACCGATATCACCGGGAAAATTGACGAGGGGTAGCCGATCTATTTTTGCAGGCGTAATTTTTTTCAACGATGCTTTACTATCTGTAATCTGATGACTATGTAACTGTGCGTATGAACCTTGTTTTGCCAACAATTCCTGATGACTTCCCTGTTCGACAATTTGCCCATTTTCCATGACGAGGATGATATCAGCATTCTCAATGGTCGAAAGTCGATGCGCAATACTGATAGTTGTCCTGTCCTGACCGACAGCTTCCAGGGCCGATTGTATATATTTCTCAGACTCGGAATCCAATGCGGACGTCGCCTCATCCAGAATCAGGATAGGTGCGTCCTTGAGGAAAGCCCTCGCAATTGCCAGTCTTTGTCTCTGCCCACCAGACAGCAATACACCATCGTCCCCGACAAGGGTATGCAAGCCATCCTCCAGCTTATCAATATAATCGATAGCGTAAGCTTTCTCTGCCGCTTCTCTTATCGATTCTATGCTTGCGTTCTCAAGGTCCCCATATGCGATGTTTCGCGCCACTGTGTCATTGAAAAGGGTTACATGTTGAGTTACGACTGCAATGTGTTCACGTAAATTTTCAAGGACTATGTCGTTGATCGGCACATGATCAATGAGAATTTCACCTTTAGTGGGAGTGTAAAAGCGGGGAATCAGACTTGCGAGCGTGCTCTTTCCGCTGCCGGAGCGTCCTACCAGCGCAATTGTTTGACCAGGTTTGGCAACGAAATTAATGTCTTTCAGCACTTCAGGCCCGTTGTTGTTATAACTGAAACTGACGTGTCGGAATTCTATTTCGCCGCGTACTTCGTGCAGATATCTGTTGCCCGAATCCTCTTCCACTGCTTCGTCGAACAAATCAAATATCTCTTTTGCTGCAGCCAGCCCTCTCTGAATTGTCGCGTTTACATTAGCAAGCTGCCGAATGGGCTTGGCCAGCAATCCTGCCGTTGTAATAAAGGCAATAACCTTTCCTGCAGTCATGTCGACAATCAAACGCGGTTCCAGCACCAGCCAGACCAACGCTGCCAGAGCGATGGCGACAATGAATTGAATCACAGGTGAATTAATCGCTTGTGTTGCCGCCATCTTCATCGTCTGGCGACGGTTGTAGTTGCTTACCCGCTGAAATCTCCCGCGCTCATAATTGTTGCCACCAAAAGCTCTTACGACCCGATAGCCCTGAATGGTTTCCGAGGCGACATGGGTTACATCACCCATGGAGTTCTGGATTCGTTGACTAATCTTGCGGAATCGTCTACCTGCATACCTCACTAACAAGGCAATGAAGGGAGCGACAAGGAAAAATATAAACGTTAATCGCCAATTCAAATACAGCAGGAAAGTAAAGTAACCAATTACGGTAAAGCCCTCTCTGAAAACAATTCGAACAGCATCTGTAGCTGCACCGGTTACCTGTGTCACATGGTATGTCACCTTGGCAACCAAATGGCCCAACGAATTTTTATCGTAAAAACTACTGGGTAATTTCAATAATTGATCAAATAACTCGCAGCGCAGACCGTGTACAACATTAGTCGCCACGTAGGTTATGAAGTACTGTCCTAAAAAAGACCCCACACCTCGTGATAGTGCTATGAAAATCATAGCTACCGGGATAATGGTTCTGTTGAGTGAGGCACTGTTTGACAAAAAACCGGACAGGAAATCACCCACGGAAGATCCCGCCAGTGGATCCTTGCCGTCAATTGAATCCACGATATAACTCAGTAGTTGTACGAAAGCGACGTTAGACAGGGAGTAGATGAGAAATCCCAGAATACTTGCCGAAAAGGCGACCCAGAATGGTGTGACATAAGTCAACAGTCGGCGATACACCTGAATATCGGAAGCCTCCTCCGATGCGGGCTTTTTAACCATCACCGTCATCCGCTTCACCGATATCGCCTCGAGTTGTTATGCTCAGATGAACAAAGCCCAATTGACCCGCTGCGTCCATGGCCCTGACGACAGCCTGGTGCGGAGTAGCGGCATCTGCAGTGATGATCATTGGCATCTTACTGTCACCATCGCTGACCCTATCAATTGCCGCTTTTAAAGTACGCAGAGAACTGTTCACCAGCGCCACGTCATTGATAGCATATTGTCCTGTTTTGGATATGATAATCTCTATGCTGTTCGAAGCAACCTGGCTTGTCTCACCATCAGCCTGAGGCAAGTCAATAGACAGACGGGAGTCTTTGATGAAAGTGGTAGACACCATAAAAAAAATTAACAACAAGAATACCACATCAATCAAGGGGGTTAGATTGACATCCACCTCAACTTTTGTTCGATGCGTGAACTTCACTAACTCGTCGCCTGCGTGGATTCTGCTTTACTCTGCCTGGTTTCGGTTCGATCACTTTTATCATTGTGAATGACATCAACAAGTTTTATGGCTTCCTGTTCCATCTCAATCACCAATTCATCTACTCTGCGTGCAAAGAATCGATAAAAAAACAATGAAGGAATAGCCACGGTAAGACCCGCTGCCGTTGTGATCAGGGCTTGCGATATACCACCGGCCAGTACCGCGGCATTACCCGTACCCTCCAATTCAAGTGCCGAGAATACTTTGATCATGCCTATCACAGTCCCCAACAATCCAAGCAATGGAGTGATAACTGCAATGGTACCCAGCGTATTCAGGTATCGTTCCATCTCATGAATAACATGCCCTGCGGTCTCTTCAATACTTTCCTTCATGATCTCTCGACCACGTCGCGAATTGCTCAAACCGGCCACAAGCACTTGCCCCAAGGGAGATGCATCTCTGATTTCCTTTAACCTTCGGTTATCCATCTGGTTATTTCGAATCCAGCTCCACACCTGTGCCAATAGATTCCTGGGTGCTACCTGACTCGGTCTAAGTGTCCAGAATCGTTCCACACAGATAGCTACCGATACGACCGAGCAGAGTACGATTGGAACCATCAGCCAGCCGCCAGCTTGAACCATTTCAAACACTTATATCAATCTCCGAATGTTATTTCTGGCATACTCTACCACAATTCCGATCAATTTCGGGCTTCTATGCCTGCTCTTGGCTGAGGCAGAGATCACTTCGCAGTGGAGTCTGGACCAGCGACAATCTTTCGATCATGCAAGCGCCCTATTTGTTCCATCGACAACCCCAACTCATCCGACAGGATTTCATCTGAGTGTTCACCCAGCACAGGCGCGCCGGTCGGTGCAGGATTGCTTATGGCGCTAAAACCAATTGGCGATCCCGGTGTTAGATAGGTCCCAATGCCGGGTTGTTCTATCATGGCGAATAGCGGATTTTCCTCTGAACAATCCGGGTCATTTTCAACCATCTCTCGGAAACTTTGATAAGGCCCCCAACAGACGCCATTGGCTTCAAACGCCTTCACCATCTCATTGTAAGGGCAGGTGGCAAACCAGCTTTCCAGCAGATCTGCGATAGCTTGTCTCGAATTGAACCTCGCTGCTTCCAGGTCAAGGTCCAGGTCCAAACGTCGTTCCAGAGTCTCTATCTCAGCCTCGATTCCTGTCGCGTTCTTGATACCTTGCCACTGACGTACCGTTAACCCGATGAGCATTATCCGTTTGCCGTCGGAAGTAGTGAAGTCTTTACCGAAAGCCCCGTACAGGTAGTTGCCATATTTTGGCCGATCTGAGTGGTTGATCATTACTTCTGCAATATTACCAAGATGTCCCGCAGTAGCCATGGCAACATCCTTGAGTGCCAAACGAACTAACTGTCCCTCCCCGGTCAATCTTCGGTGTCTTTCAGCCGCTAACAGGCCAACAGCAGCCATTTGTCCGGTTATGTTATCCCACGCGGGAAGCAGATAGTTTACAGGTTCGTCAGAATTCTCCGGCCCCGTTGCATTAGTAAATCCAACTGCGCAGTTAACCGTATAATCAACCGCAGAACCGCCATGCCTGTCACCCATGATATTGACATAAATGAGATCAGGGCGTTGCTCACACAGTCGATCATAGGACAGCCACCCCCTCTCGGGAAAGTTGGTAAGAAAGATGCCGTTATTCTCCCCGGCTGCGGTGATCAGGCGGGTCACCAATTCGCGCCCTTCCGGTTTTGAAAAGTCTATCTGAATGGATCGTTTCCCCTTGTTCATGCCCGCCCAGAACAGACTATCCCCCTTATCTGTGATCGGCCAGCGACGATAATCGAGTCCCCCACCGATGGGATCAAACCGGATTACATCGGCGCCTAACTGTGCCAATGTCATACCGCCCAGAGGGGCAGCAACAAATGCCGAACCCTCCACTACTTTTAGACCACTGAGTATACCCGTCATCCGTATGCCGCTACCATTTATGCAAACCGACCCACCAGGTGCCAATCAAGCACCTGCACCTCATCCTGCCCTTTTTGATCCCCTGTTGAATCGCTCCTTGCAGCAAATACTTCAATGCGCAGGTCCACTAATCCACCAGTTGATAGCGGATATTTTTGACCAACGGTTATTTCAGATCTGAGAATGTCCTCTTCAAATACAGGCGCCAGATGATCGCAACTGTGCCACGCGACAATAGTAACAAGATTAGGCAGTACCCGACTCAACTGCGCAGCGGCCATAGAGATGGTGTGCCCGCCATAGACAAGCCTTTTACCATACACACCACGACTCGCATCCGTGTGTGTCATTGCCATATTGAGGGTTAGCCTTACCAATTCTGGCGCTGCTGTAACAGTATCCCTGGCTTCAACTTTAAACCGGCTACCCGGATCTAACTCTCGGAAGTGAAGCCCGGGAATAGCTGCAATTCTGCCCAGGTCCCATTCAGGTTGAGTGACCAGCATAGCTTCCATATCGAGATGCTCAGATATCTGATCAAAGCTATCCTGGTGTCCCGTTACAGCGCGTGGGTCCTCACATGGGATCATCGGACAACGCCAAAAAAGCATTACCTCTTCATGGCGTTGATTGCTGGCACAGATCTCCAGAGCAACCATCCCGGAATTCGCACGTCCTGCCTTTATTCTATTCTGTCTGAGACAGATAACCCGGGTAGTCGTGTCGAGTGTATCTCCGGTATAGACGGGTTGTTTGAATACCAGACCGCGGTAGAACAGGTTACCCATAACTCGCTGCGAAGCATATGTACTCTGTCCAATTACAATGTTGCTTACCAGGGATGGATTTACAAGCATTGATTCTTGACCCGTAACATCGTGACAAAGGGAACTATCCAGTGGCAACCGCAAACGATCACCGAACATCGCCTGGTGGATAGCGGTGTATCCTTCGGTGATCGTCACAGCAGGTGCATCCGCGAACTCATCGCCAACGGAAAAGTCCTCGAACCAGGGAGCGGAAACAATATCTGACATATAGCTAACTCACGTTACTCATCGGGGATACCGCCGGGCGATAACCGGGCTAGTCACAGTAATCTCCGTTATCACAATCCAGATCCTTCTCAACCTGTAGGGTAACATGATGTATCTTAAAGCGACGTCTTAACTCGGCACTGATTTGTGAGTAACCGCCATCGGAATCCCACAAGGTATCCTCCGGCATAATCAAATGTGCCGTCAGGCCATTCTCATGGGTGCTCATCCCCCAGATATGCACGTCGTGTATCTCTGTTACACCATCAATGCTCTTCAGATATGTTTCTACGGCTGTTCTATCAATGTGTTGGGGGACTGCATCCAGTATCAGATTGACTGAATCGCGAAGTATATTCCAGGTTCCAGCGAGAATAACCACCACAATAATTATACCGACCAGCGGATCCAGCCACAGCAAACCTGTATAAAAAATGAGCACCGCTGTAACCACCACAGCGACCGATATAAGCGCATCATAGGCCAGGTGAAGGTAAGCCGCCTTCAAGTTAAGATCTTCCTTGGCGCCTTGCATGAACAACAAAGCCGTACCGGCATTTACAAATATACCGATGGTGGCAACGATCATTACCGGGATCTCTTGTATCGGCGCAGGCGTAATCAGTCTGTCGAAGGATTGCAGAGCAATGACAGCCGCTGCAAAGACCAGTACCAGTGCATTGATAATCGCCGCCAAAATGGTCGTGCGTCGATAACCATAACTATACATCCGACTGGTTTTCTTCCCTGCCAGATAGGATGCGCCCCACGCTAATAGCAGTCCTGACACATCACTCAGATTGTGTCCCGCATCACCCAGCAAACTCACGGACCCGGTTAGAAATGCATAGAAGGCTTCAATTCCCGTGAATATGAGATTGACGCTGACAGCTATAAAAAAGGCGGTGTTGATGTGATTCAGAAAATCATGCTGTTGATGTTCTGCATGTGCATGGGCCACAAGTAACGGTCCTGAAATCTAATGATGGTGAATGTAACCTTAAAGCTTGAACTCACTCCAGTGTCAAGTTCCTAACCCATCCTTGTTATTGGATTAATCGTGCAGTAGCAAATCGACTACATATTCCGCTATCGCAGGTGCAGCCGTCAGTCCGGGTGATTCGATACCGAACAGCTGTACCATATTTGCCAGACCGTGAATCGACTCTCCCTGAATCTCAAAGTCCTTTACCGGTGCATCCTGGCGTTGAATTTTGGGTCGAATACCCGCGAATGCAGGCACCAGGCTATCGTCCGGCAAGTCTGGATAATAACGTCTTATGGCTGCATAGTATGCGGGAAGTCTGTTTTCTGAAACCGCATAGTCTTCGGCATCAATATATTCCACATCAGGACCGAATTTTACCTGTCCTCCCAAATCCAGGGTCGCATGCACACCCAAACCCGCACCGGAAGATTCGGGGACCGGGTAGATCAAATGATCAAAAGGACTGGCCCCTGGCAATGAGAAGTAATTGCCTTTGCATAAATAAAGGTTCGGAATGCAACTCGCCATATCATGATTCAGCAGACGAGCAATAGTCTGTGCACCCAAACCCGCCGCATTGACGAGATAACGGCATGAAAATCGATAAGCCTGATGGTGGTCTATCAGCGTCTCTACAACAAATTCACTGCCTTCTTGCCGCAGGCGGATTACTCTACTCTGAGGCGCGAACACGGCACCGTGAGATTCTGCTTCTGCCAGATAAGCAGTCATCAAATCATGACAGCTCACAATTCCGGTGGATGGTGAAAACAATGCTGCATGCGCGCGAACATGAGGCTCTTTCCGAGTCACCTGGTCATGCGTCCAGAAGTGGAGATCATCAATACCATTCGCCATGGCATTCTGGCGAATCGAATCAAGAGCCTCTGTTTCATCAGGCCGGGTCGCAACAATAAGCTTCCCGGTTCTTCTATAGCTCACACCATGGCGATCACAATACGCATAAAGGGCATGTTTGCCTTCCCGGCACAGTCTGGCTTTGAGCGAATTTTCGGGATAATAAATACCGGCATGAATCACCTCACTGTTTCGACTGCTAATACCTTGCCCATAGTTTGATTCAGCGTCCAACAGTATGAGGCTGCTGGATCTTGCAGCCAATTTGGCAGCAATGGCCAACCCCACAACGCCAGCACCGATGACACAGGATTCAACATGATCCATAGACTACTTTGAGTCCTTGCAAATCAGGCATTATAAGGCCGGTGTCCGTTGGAAACCAAACACATCGTCAGGGATACAGCAATTCCAAGACGTCGCACCGACACTAAAAGAGGGGTGCAGTCATTCTTATCCCACAAATTTGTCTCGCGATCTGAGCTGGACATCCACTCCTGGGACACGCTGTGAATACATCCATGTACGCGCATCGTCAGCATCCATGCTGCAGACGGCCCCACGAGTAAATATCCACGCCAACTCTTGGCATTAAGCAGGTTCTACTGACCGGTAAGCCTATTTTTAAAGCCTTAAGTCGAAATGCCGTAGCCAAGGGAGTGAGGTATCTCCTTATCTGGACCGTCGGAGGCAAGGATGCCGTGATCAGCACCCCGACGCCAAGCGCCCAGGGATGGGTTTACAGCGTGTCCTGAAAGGAGATACCTCGGTCCCGCCAGTGGCACAAGGGTGAAAGAGATCTTGTCTCTCATCTCCACATCATCTCAAATTCCATACATCTGCAGTTCCTTGCAAGCAATGCACCGAATATTATGCCCAGCCAGAAGCGACATATGGATTTTCAACTGGCATAATCCACATATCCTTTCGCTGGTCAGTATACGAACTGCATGACATCCGAATTGCTCCAATCTGTTAAAACTGATTCATCTTACAGAACTACCCAAGGTGTAATCATTCTCAGCACTTTTCTGGACCTCACCCTGGGTTGTCTAAAGATTGGTGTCGGCTGGATCGCCAACTCCCACGCACTAATCGCAGATGGCATCCACTCATTTTCAGATCTGTTCACAGACCTGGTCGTATGGGTGTTCAATCACATCGGCAGACAGGCTCCCGATGAGGAACACCCATACGGACATGCCAGATTTGAAACTTTTGGCACAGTGATCCTGGGGGCAGTATTGCTGGGTGTAGCCGGTGCGCTGATCTACGACAGTATTATTCGTTTGATGAATCTTGACAGCATTGCAGTACCGGAATGGCCGGCACTGGTTGCCGCAGCCATATCTTTTATGATCAAGGAATGGTTGTATCAAATTACCCGGCGCGTGGGTGAGAAAACCAATTCTGCCCTGTTGATAGCGAATGCCTGGCACCATCGTAGCGACTCCTTGTCGTCCGTTATCGTTTTCGTGGGTGTTGCAGGTGCACTTATGGGAGCACCGTGGTTGGAAATGGTCGCTGCCATCGGAGTGGCTATGATGATTGCCCACATTGGCTGGAACCTGGGCAGCAGAAGCGTTGAAGAATTAGTGGACACAGCGCTATCCGGAGAGGATATGGAGCAATTTAAGGCAGCCATGGTCGATGTGGAAGGCGTCACGGGTATTCACAGCCTGAGAACCCGCAAAATGGGTAATGATGTGCTACTTGATATCCACATTCAGGTGGATCCGGGAATCAGTGTTTCCGAAGGGCATCACATTGGTGAGTGGGTTACTCGTGCGCTGATTAACAAGTTTCCTGCTATTTCAGATATCATTTTTCATATCGATGCAGAAGATGATACCTATCTGGAGGAGCGGGATTCACCACTGCCGATGCTGCCTCTCCGGGCAGAAGTCAGAAATGCTCTGAAAGAAGCATGGTGTGATATCGAATTTGCCGATGATAACAAGAAGGTTACGCTGCACTACCTGGACGAAGGAATCAATGTGGAGGTGTATCTGGACAGGAAAGTGTTGTTGACTGAATCACACGATGCATCATTGTTTAAAGCTGAATTGATTGAATCCAGTTCGAAACTGGAATGGATAACGAAAATTTCCGTATGGTATGGTTGATTTTTCACCGCAACAGAAAAATCATTGTCTCTCGGCATTTGCTCCGCGACGGCGGACTGCAGCAATCGCCTGCCGACTGATATTTTCCGC
>JASJXV010000040.1 GCA_030123805.1 Gammaproteobacteria bacterium | reverse complement strand
TAGAGTGCTTTAGCCACGCTTGAGACATTGTAGACTCTTTGGCCGTTGCGCTTCTCAGGTTGCGGACTGATTGAGTGTAGCTTGATGTACTTCAGGATCGTTTTCCGGTCCTTCTCCAAAGAACAGAGGGGTCAAATCTTGACATAACACATTAAATGTCTCTGCCACATTCCTATCGTGCCGTTCATGATCGAGTAATTTGTTAACCGCTTAATAAATCCCTCTAATGCACCCTATGAAATACTCAGAGAACGGCTACAATATTAATTCTGTGAAGTGTCCTCCAGGGGTGTACCTATCGCAATGACTGAATCGAAGCTCATCTATGAAAAATTGGCGCCCTGCTTGCCTGAGTACAGTCAAATGGATATCGATAATTTCAAATCTCGTGCAATAAAACGTCGTAATCTACTCAAACTGGCAGTCGCACTTGGTGCCGGTTCCTTTTTTGTCCCCGCGCTGTCGGGATCATCCGGTGAACTTAACCTGTTCAGCTGGTCCGATTACATCTATCCGGACATGCTGACCGCCTTTACGAAGGCGACAGGAATCAAAGTAAAATTATCGGTTTACGGCTCAAATGATGAAGCGCTGAATAAACTTCGAGCTACCCAAGGATCCGGATTCGATCTGGTGATGCCATCTGCCGTCTACGGTCCAATCTGGAATCGCTACCGGCTGCTGCAACCCATTGATGAGAGTAAGGTAAATGTTGATGGCTGCAACCCGATTATGTGGTCCAAGTCCCGGCGACTGGGAGCGATATACCACAGAGAACGTTATCTATGTCCGTTTAATTGGGGTACTGAAGCTTTAACCTGGAATCAATCCGAACGACAACTTGACTATGGCGTTGCCTCCTACGGTGATCTCTGGCAGCCAGAAAATGTTGGTAAAGTGACAGTGCGCGCCCATTCTGCTCTGTTAGCCATAGGACTCTATCTGGATCATATTGGCGAACTGCCATCTGATAAGATGCGCATCACCTATGAAAACGAGAATGAGATGCGTCGAATCTATCGCTATTGCACCGACTTCGCTGTTAAACACAAACCCTGGATTCGACAATTCTGGAGTAATGCGCAGCAGATTCAAAACGCTTTTCTGCGTAACGCCTGCGTCATCGGACAAACCTGGGATGGTCCTGCATTTCGCTTGTCTGATACAACAAAAGGAAATATCAGGTACATGGCTCCGGTCGAAGGCGCGCTTACCTGGATGGATACGATGGCAATACCGAAAAAAGCCAGGAATGTAGAACAAGCTTATGCGTTCATCAACTGGTATTATCAACCCAAATCCGGCGCGATGCATGCTAACAATAGTGGATATAACTCTTGTGCGAAAAATGTTGAACAGTATTTGTCGGAAAACGCGCAACAGCATTTTCGCCAGGCTTACCCCGATGATGCACTGGAAAATCTCTGGTGGTATCCACCCGAATCATCCTGGTTCATCGCGACTCGCAATGAATTCAGAGACCAGTACCTTGCCGCATAAGGAAGCATCCACAGAATTAGTATTTGTAACCGTTAAATAACGCTATGCCAGGACAAAACGTTGAACTCATCCACATCAGCCATGCTTTTAAAGAGGTCACGGCTGTTGAAGACCTGACCTTGACGGTTGATAGGAAATGTTTCTTCAGTTTTCTTGGGCCTTCCGGTTGCGGAAAAACCACCCTCCTCAGAATTATCGCTGGATTCATTCGGCCAACCCGGGGGAAAGTGTTGATCGGCGGTAAAGATATGGCGGGTATGCCGCCAAACCTGAGACCTACCGCAATGATTTTCCAGAACCTTGCCCTGTTTCCATTGATGAGCGTCTGGGAAAACGTCGCATTTGCTTTCGAAGTTCGCGGTATGACAAAAAAGAACAGGCGCATGCGAGCAGAGGAACTTCTGGACAGGGTAGCGTTACCGGATGTCGCCGACAAGTCTCCGCAGGAACTCTCCGGTGGTCAGCGCCAGAGAGTCGCTATCGCCAGGGCGCTGGCCGTTGAACCGGAGGTACTGTTGTTGGATGAACCCCTGTCCGCACTGGATTTGAAATTGCGCCAGAAAATGATTACCGAGTTGCGTGATATTCAACGGCAAACCGAGGTCACCTTTATCTACATCACCCACGACCAGGGCGAAGCGCTCGCCATGTCCGATCAAATTGCCGTGATGACCGAGGGGAAGGTGCAGCAGATCGGCACACCAGAGGAGATCTATAACAAACCGCGCACAGCCTTTGTAGCGACCTTTGTGGGTGAAAATAACCGCATCCAGGGTAGAATCACCCGCATAGATCATGATCGTGGGGAAATATCGACCTCTCTGGGTAATCTAACCGGTAAGTTGGGTTCTACCGATATAAACATAGGCGAAGATGTGTTGCTTTTTGTTCGCCCGGAACGTTGCACTCTCAACAGCCAAAAAGAGATTGATAACAGCATCACAGGGCAGATTGTGCAACTGGATTTCGCGGGACCCACTCGAATCTGTAACCTGAATGTCAAAGGCGAACTGTTCAAAGTGGTTTATCCAGAAGGTCAACATCATTTTAAAACAGGAGATCAGGCTGATTTATCGTTTCACAGCAGAGATGCGCTGATATTACCGCAAGGAAAGGCTGTTCATGATTAATCAATGCACCGGTGCGGTCACGCGACCGGTTATCAATCGCTGCAGGTGATCAATGACTCAGTGGCAACAACTCCTATTCCAGAACGGCAAGATTATGGCGGTGTTTATGGTTGCACTGCCTGCTTTCTGGCTGGTGATACTTATTGTTGCGCCACAATTGATGATGATCGATTTCTCACTCTGGTACGAAGACAACGTGACCCTGGAAAGGTTGGAAAGAGATATCAGCCAAAAAGACCATCACCTGTTTGATCTGGATGATAAGATCGCCAATCTAATGGACCAGGGGTTGAGTGCTGCTGACCCGCAACTCGTCAGCCTGGAACAGGAATACCAACTTCTGGACCAGGAAATAAAGCAATTGATGCTTAAAACAGATGACCCACCAGAAGTGTATAGTCCTAAAAACTACGTCTATCTGGCGCACAATCAATTACATCGCACCATCTTCCTGAAAACGATCTGGTCGAGTCTGATGGTGACCCTGATCGCCATGGTCATCTGTTATCCGGTCGCCTATTATCTGGCTCAGGTAGCCCCCAAAAGACAGGCGACCATATTGTTCCTTGGCTTGATCATTCCTTACTGGATTAATGAAATTCTGCGAACCTTTGCCTGGCTGATGCTGCTGTCGTATAACGGTTTCATCAACCTTTTTTTTACCCGTGCAGGTCTTCTGGAGGAGCCCATCGAGTTCCTCGACGGCAATACCGGGGTATTGATCGGTATGACCTACGCTTACATTCTGTTCATGGTTTTCCCCACTTACAATCTTCTGCAGACGCTGGACAGAAACCAGATCGATGCGGCCAGCGATCTTGGCGCCGGGTGGATCAGGATCCATCTAAGAATCGCTATTCCTCACGCCAAGCCAGGTCTTGCCGTCGGTGCTATCACCACTTTCATGTTGGCAGCCGGCACCTATGCTGTCCCGGCAATTCTGGGTGGTCCCCACAGCTTGTGGTTCACTCAGATCATCTATAGCTGGTTCTTTGATGGCGGCAACTGGAACCAGGGAGCCGCCTACGCCTTTGTATTGCTGTTTCTCTGCATCATTTTTGTGATGCTAATGATGAAGATCTTTCGCGTGCGCTTCAATGACATCACCCGAAGAGTTTGATTGTGAACTACTCTCGATTGTACGCACCCTTGATGAAGATATATCTGCTGGTGTTTTTCTGCTATCTGTTTCTGCCGCTGCTGCTGATGGCAATCGCTGCTTTCAATACACCGACAATTCCCTCAGTGATACCCTGGCAGGGTTTTACGTTACAGTGGTTCACCTTACTGTTCCAGGATCGATTAATCTGGGAATCTGTTCTCAACAGTCTTATCATCGGTATTGGCGTGGTCTTGCTGGCAGTACCCATCGGGTTATCCGCAGCCCTGCTCTTGACCCGACTGCAATCCAGAAGCCAACCCTTCCTGTATGCGATTTTGGTATCTCCCATTCTCACCCCGGGTGTCATTCTCGGTATTTCAACATTGATCTTCTGGAGTCAAGCAGGTATAGGTGGGGGGTTGTTCCTCACTGTCATTGGACAAACCACCTTCATCGCTTCTTTTAGCATGCTGATTTTCATGGCACAGCTACAGCGATTGGATCCTGAGTTGGAAGAGGCTGCGCTGGACCTGGGGGCGAGTCACCTGCAGACATACATGAAGGTCATTTTCCCCTACCTGAAACCCACCTTTATTACTGCCGCTTGCATCAGTTTTCTGCAATCCTTCGAAAACTACAACACGACTCTGTTCGTCATCGGCGCCGACACCACCTTGACGGTCAAGATTGCCAGTATGATCAGGCTTGGACTGACACCCGAAGTGAATGCCCTGTCAGTCATTTTCTTAGGTGTGACGGTAATGGCTGCGGTGATCTATACGCTGCTGCAAAAACAGGAGGACACTGATGCGGTCTAAGCAGTTGACACAAGCCATTGAATCCGACGACCTGCAAACCTTTCTGCTAACGCTCAACGAGTCATGTCTGTTATTGGCTCGTCATGGTGAGACCGATTGGAATGCAAACAACCTGATTCAGGGCCAGCAGGACAGACCGCTGAGTCCGTTAGGTTATCAACAACGAAAAAACCTGTTTTACATGCTGCTGGATGTACCGATCAAACACATCTATACCAGCCAACTACAACGCACAATCGAAACAGCCCGCCCCATCAGCGAAGCAAAGCAGATTGCCCTGCAATCTTTTCGGGCGCTCAATGAAGCGAAATTGGGTGTGTTCGAAGGTGAGCATAAAGTCAACTTTGCAGACGCCTACTCAAAAGAGGTGTATAACAATTTCCTCAGAGACGAAGTCAATATCGCATTGCCTGGTGGTGGCGAGAGTCTTAAGATGGTTTATGCGCGAATCAGGAACAAGGTGGATCACGTCATCGACATGCTCGACGAGAGCGGGCACTCGCTTGTCGTCGCTCACCGTAATGTCAATAAGATGATCGTCAAACACCTGCTTGATCTGTCGTTCGATGAGGGCTTCCAGGTAGAGCATAAGAACAGCTGGTTATATATATTTGCACCTAAGACCAGACAATTATTCGTGACTGACATTCCCTCTCCCGGCAACAAGACACTGATACATACCGGATTTAAACGCGTGATGGCGTAACGGGCAATCGATGCATCTGATAAGTTATCGCGTGCAAATATGACAGCCGTCAATGTTCATGACTGTTTATTCAAGCAGTTTGAGCCGGTAAATTTTCCACAGGCGGAAAAGGAAATTTACATACAGGGTTCCTGACAAAACAGCAATGGTGACAAGGACAATGCCCGCTTCGTCCGTAAGCACCATGGCAATTATCGCCAGTGAAAGATACAAAAACCGCATGTCACTGCCCGCACAGAGCCAACTGAACACCGGTTCTATCTCATTCTTTGGGTAGTTTTTGTGTGTGGAAGAACGGTACTTTTCCGACGAGACAGTAATTAGAAACACTGCCCCCATATAGGCGAAGAAGTACAGCAGTGTAGATTCTTCGTGATCTCTGGACAGCAGCAGAAACAGCAGACCGGAAATGAAGCTGAATTCTGCCACACGATCCACCATGGTATCGAAGAAATCACCCGCCTTGCTGGTTTTCCCGGTCAGTCTGGCCACTTCGCCATCAACACAGGACCAGATGCCAAACAACTGAATAAGGATGACAGCGGTAAGCGAATAGTCATTGGCTATGCATACTGCTGCCATCAAGGCAAATAGCAAGTCGATCCAGGTTGCCTGATTTGAGGAGATTCCCAATTTTGCGCTGGCATAACTAACATAACAGGACAGGCGGCGCTGGAGGTAATAGCAATAAACACCATCACTGGATGGTTTGGCTAAATTTGGATAAGCACTTTGTGCCCAGGTAATTTCGATCTGATCGTCCATGACGATTATGTCATCTACCAGTGTTCAAAGGGTGATCCCGCTGTCCAACAGATATTGCTCGAGGCACTGGAGAAACTGTTCGATGTCATTGCTATCTATCGCACCCATGTTCGCCAGCCGAAACGTATCCCGCTGCCCGCCTTTGCCCGGATAGATGGTAAACCCTCTCTCGTACAGATAGTCATGCATCGCCGTAAAACTGTAATGGCTATCATGCGGTTCAACGATTGCGGTTAAGATCTTTGCATGGTGCTCTTTATCCACCAGAAATTCAAACCCCAGTTTTTCCAGTCCACCGATCAACACGGTATAGCTTTTTTCATACCGATCAGCCCTGCCCTTTTCCGTTTCAAGAAAATACTCATTGATGGCTTGTCGGAGCGCGTAGAGTAACTGTACCGGCGGTGTGAACTGCATCTCTTTACGTTCGTTGAAGAAGCGATAATTTTCATACAAATTAAAGTAAAAATTTCGTTTGCGGAGCTCCTTGCTGCGCTCCAGGGAATCGCGCTTACAGATTACAATGCCAATCCCGGCCATCCCCTGTATGCACTTGTTGCTCGATGAAACCAGATAATGCACTTGCTGTTTCTTCACATCGATGGGAATCCCGGCAAAGGAGGACATGGCATCGACAATAGTCTCAAGGTGATAACGGCCTGCCAGGTCACAAACCTTATCGATCGAATTCAATAACCCAACAGTTGTTTCATGGTGCACAAATGCAATGTGGGATAAATCTTCCTGATGATCGGCCAGCATCGATTCCAACTCGGGGAAATTGATGGGTTCTCCCCATTCTACTTTGTATTCGATGCAGGGAATGTCAAAACAACTGCAGATTTGCAGCATGCGCGCCCCATAGGCACCGTTATTGATGATCAGGACACTCTTGTCATCGGCTACCACAGAACTCAAACAGGCTTCTACTGCTCCCGTCCCGGAGCTGGTGAACAACACACATTCATATTCACCCTCGCCGTGGACGATGCGTACCAGGTCCTGTCTTATACCTTCCACCAGAGCACCGAATTCCTGTTCTCGCGGACAGATATCTTCAACCACAAGAGCTGCCTTGACGCTATCTGTGGTAGTTGCCGGACCAGGATTTAACAAAATTTTTCGCTGCGGGTTCTTTTCAATCATCTCTCTTCTTTCCTTTTCCCGTATTAACGGATAAACAGTTTCTGTCACCCTTTCCAGGTGGTTCCTGTCGTCGATTTCTCCCCAAATCAGATTCTCAAGGTAATGAAAACCAATTTCTGTTGTATCGCTGACATCCGTCAGACAGTCTTCATATTGGTATTGTTCTGCATCCACTCGTTCACATTGTGCAACCATCTTCATGTATAAGTCGATGCAGATCTTTGAGATACCCACCAACTCACCACCCTTAACTTCTATTTCTTTGATATCCTTGGACATGTTGACAATGCGTTTATCCTTCACACCTACATAGACTTCATCACCGGAATCAGTGGGACCTGACAACAATATGACATTTTTCTGCGTGGACCTCTGCAACTCTGACAGTGCCTGATTTTCGTAGACCAGGTCCGACTCCAGCAACAGGAAATCGCTGTTAAGGAGACTGCTCGCAATTTTCAGTGAAGCCATGCTGCCGGTTGTTGCATACGCATGGTTTTTTACAGTGGATACAAATGGATACTTGCTGGCCAGGCTGTCATAAAATTGATGCAGATGACCTGTAACAATAATAATATGGGAGATACCGGCTCTAACCAGTTTTGCGATCGACGCCTCGATTATCGGTTCACCACAGATCTCAAGGAAACCCTTGGGCCGGTCATCGACCACATCCTGAAGACGAGATCCGACTCCCGCTGCAAGAATAACTGCCTGATGAATTGTCGACATGGCTAAACCGGTAGCAACCCAACAGGGTCAAGCGATATTTTTCAAGTAGTTCATAAACCGTTCTTTAACTTCGACGGGAGTGATCGAAGGCCTCACCAGATCACCGGGAGCCCCTTTTCTTGTTTTGAAATGAATAAATACAGGTCCTTCCAATTGTGCGGTTCTGGTCATCAACTCAGTAAATTGATCCAGACTGTCGGTGGCAAATATCCATCGGTAGCCAAAACCTTTGGCAACATCTGTGAAATCCACACTGCCTGAAACGGTGCTCTGCCCGCCTGTGGAATCATGAACTTCATTGTCCAGCAAGATATGAATCAGGTTGCCCGGGCAAAGGTTACCCACAGTCGCCATGGCGCCCGTTCTCATTAATAGCGCGCCGTCGCCATCCACCACATATACTCTGACATCGGGTTTCGCGTGGGCTATGCCAAACCCCAGGGGTAACGCACAGCCCATGGATCCAACCATATAAAGCTGGTTCTCACGATCATCGTGTGCATACAATTCACGGCCGGTAAAACCTGTTGTCGCTATCAGTGCACAGCCGTCACCAGTGACGGCCTGGATAACCGCCAACACGTCGGCTCGGTTGGCCCGTTGTGCATATTCCAGCGCAAATGGCGTTTTTTCTATGGTCGAGGTTACACGACAGGCCGAATGGACCTGCTCCAGATTATAGCTTTCGACATCCCCCTTCTGCATCACAAAGGCAAAAGGCCTCTGGGTTGTGGTCAGATAATCATCCGCTGCCATCAGCGCATCTTCTACCAATTCCGATTGATTCGGGAACGGTGCCCAACGAATCTGCATAACATCCAGCATCTGGGTAGTGATCCTGCCCATCAGATCATGTTGCGGCTCATCCTTTTCACCCGCTGGATTACCCCGATGCGATACTATGAGCAGGAGTGGTATCTGAAATATATGCGCAAGGGATGTTAACGGATTCACTGCGTTGCCAAGCCCGGAATTCTGAAACATAACGATACTGCGCCTGCCCGCGAGTGTTACTCCCGCTGCCATCGCTACAGCATCGCCTTCATTGGTGGCATCGATGAATTTGAATTCGTCTTTATCTATGACGTAATTGATAAACGGTTTCAGGTAGGAGCAGGGAGTGCCGGTAAAAAAATCGAACCCCCTTTCCAGGCAAGGTTTTAAGAATGCGCTCGCGTTGATCATTACTGCTCCGTTGATAGATATTCGAGCACGTCAGCTAACGGTTGCTTCAGCGCAGGAAAGCCGGTCTGCCTGTATTGCCTGTGATCGAGGGCTGAGGGTATACAGAATTCCATCCAATCGTCCGTCCCAAAATACATATCCAATATCTTTGTCGAACTGTTTGGAATCATAATCGAGAATCCCATGAATGATCTCCTCTGCAGCGGGAAGAAATCGCGAATGTCATAAACGAATTTCTCAGGTGGTAGCGTCATCGAATCCTGGTCGACTACCGTTTCCCACACTCCGATCCATGGAAACTTCCACGCAACTTCCGGGATATCTAGATCCTGCTCAGAATAAATACGAAATCCACATGATTGCCCATGGCGGATATCTGGTAACACCCTATATCCTTTCGATTCGAATCTTTCCAGACATTGCTCTTTAAATTTCGGTATATCGAAAACAATGATATCCAGGTCATCATCCCAGGGAATAAAGTCTCCATGGCGAAGTAGTCCTAAAAGCGTACCAAACATGATGCAATAATCCACGCCTTCAGAAGTCAATATCTCGTCTGCTTCCTTCAACAGATTAAGAGCAAGCTGTTTCTCACCAAAAAATCCAGTCTTTTTGAAATCCCTCAGTGCTTTGTTCAGATGCTGCTCCAACAAATTAGGGGTTACTATTACGGGGGGCGTATTTATCGGATTTCAATTCCGCCCCTTGGTTGTATTGGCGTGTGTCATGGCATGCATAACTTGTTCAGGCCAGCGACATCAAAACAGAACAGCCATGGATACCACACTGCCTATCGAATGAACGCGCTCGCGTTGATCCTTACTGCTAGTTATGATTTTCTAATAGTTGCCAGGAAGATAACTTTTTTCCGCTTGTTGCAGTTCCGCCACATTCTGGAGCCGGAAAACATCCTCCAGAGGAGCAATTTGCTGTTCCACTGAGACGATGGCCTGGGAAGTGAATATCTCTTTTGCGGTTTTTTCCATCGCTGTGATCGAGGCTCTCATCAGGTGATTTGCCCAGATCACCAGGCTGATATGAAACTCCTGGTACATCCAGGTTGGCGTGTTATAGTATTTCGTCGGTACAATGACAATGGGACCTCGATCATCCCACTCTTGCATGAAACTGATGATCTCATCAGGCTCGGATAATTTACTGTGTATAAGCACTGCGTCAGCACCCGCTTCATGGTAAGCGTTCGCCCGATGCAAGGCTTCTTTTAATCCCCATCCGGCAATAAATGCCTCTACTCTGGCAACGATACAAAAATCTTCATCTTGCTGTGCATCTTTCCCAGCTTTTATCTTGCCACAAAACTCATCGACATCTGCAAGCGGTTGCTGCTCCCCAATAAAGCTGTTAGATTTGGGGAAAATTTTATCTTCGATGCAGACACCAGCGACATCTCTTTGTTCCAGTTTTTTTACCAGACGCCTAAAATTGTTGAAATTTCCATATCCTGTATCGCCGTCTAGTAATATGGGAATGCTGGTCGCATCCGCCATGAATTCAACAATTTCCAAAACTTGAGTCCAACTGGCTTCGTTACTGTCTCTAACGCCAAGGGACGCGCTCATTGCTAGGCCGCTCGCCCAAATACCTTTGAAACCGACTTCTTCGACAATCCGCGCTGATAATCCATTATGTGCTTCCATCAGAAATTCGAGCTCTGAACCTTGAAGCAACTCTCTCAGTCGCGTAGATTTTTTCATTTTAACAACTATTCCTCCGTCTAATTCTGTTTCACTACCCTGGTTTCCATTCCCCGGTCGAGCAAGTGAAATTACCGTTGCTTCTTCTCAGAAATCGGAACAAATATTGCAGGGAGCAGGGAGGGATTTGGCAGTGTCTCACTTTTGCCTCGCCTTTTCAAGCTGTTCATGAGCAGCGATTCTGCTCCTGGATGGCAATAATTTGCAGAGATCGCCCCTTTTCTCGTGCTTGCCCGTGAGCAACGAGGATAAAGAAACTCAACGACGCTTTTTCACCAGGCAATACCATAATCCTCACCGAAATCACTAACGCCCCCCTGAAAGGCATCATTAACACGATCGAAAAAGATCGCGTTAATGGGACCAGAAGTGCGTTCCCGAATATCCAGGGAATAGCCCATTTGACGCAGCTCTTTTCGCACCCACTCAGGTATGGCCTCATTGATCAAAAGTCGCCCCACTTCCGCCTGATGGTCACCAAATGAATTGCGCATCTGGAAACTCCAGAAATTCGCCGCTTCTACCGCTTCCTGAACATTCATGCCAAATTCCACAACATTGAGAAAAAACTGTATCAGCACCTGATCCTGTATATCACCACCCTGCACCGCAAAAGACAGATAGGGTAAGCCATCCTTCAGCGCCATACCCGGCGTGAGGGTCGCGCGTGGGCGTTTCCCTGGCGCAACAACATTGTAGGGATTTTGGGATGCGTCCAGCACAAAGCTTTGCATACGCTGGCTCATGCCAATGCCGGTCCGACCCGCGATAACCGCAGGAATCCAACCTCCTGACGGGGTGACAGAAACTACCCAGCCATTTTCATCTGCCGTCTGAATAGAAGTCGTACCCGCCAGAAAATCATTCTCAAATACATCATGATCGATGCTCGCCTGTTGCCAGGGTGGCATGAGCCCTCTCTTTGTGTCTGGCGCATTGGTCCAGTTATCGAGCAGATCAAGAAATGGATTTTTGCCTTGCTGAAACGCGTAGGGATTGCCCGGTTTCACTAATGGATCATTGCGCTCATGATTGAGTAATTTAAGCCGTGTTTTGGCATATTTTTTCGACAATAACCCCTGAATCGGTTCTTGTGGTGGAAAATATGGATCACCGTAGTAAAAATCCCTGTCAGCAAAAGCCAGATTCATCACCTGAAAGAGAGTATGAATATAGCGGGCGCTGTTATATCCCATTGACTTGACGTCCAACTGCTCCAGCATGTTGAGTGCTTGCAGCATCACCGGTCCCTGCACCCAACTGTTTAACTTATATACTTCAATGTCTTTATAGGTCGACATCACTGGTTCTTCAACATGCACCTTCCAGTTTGCCAGATCTTCAAGTGTATGCAGACCACCCATCTCCCGGGATGATCTGACAAATTCTGCCGCGATATCACCCGTATAGAAACGTTGATATGCGGCATAGATAGCCTGTTTGCGATCTTTCCCTTCACGCAGAGCCTGCTGCTCTGTCTCAACGAGTTTGTTCAGAGTAGCGAGCAGATCTTTTTGCCTAAAGATCTCCCCCGCATGCGGTGCCTCCCTGGCCTCGCCTGCATGGGTTAAAAACAGTTGTTTTGAATACGGCCACTTCTTAATCTCGCCCTTTAAACGCTCTATCGAGTCAGCGGTCTGCGCCTCCATCGGGTAACCCGCGGCCATTTCCATAGCCGGTGCTAACACTTCTGCCAGTGACTTGGTGCCAAACTCAGCCAGCATCACCATAAGTCCTCCAGGCGTCCCCGGTGTCACGGCAGCGAGCGGACCATATTGCGGCGGGTACCGCAGACCCATGGCCATGAAGAACTCGGGAGTAGCACCGGTCGGCGCGACGCCGAGCGCATTGATACCAATTACTTTCCTTGTATCGGGATTAAAGATAAGCGCCTGTGTTTCCCCACCCCAACTAAGCACGTCAAACATGGTGGATGTGGCAGCCAACATGGCGCATGCTGCATCCACTGCGTTACCGCCTTGATGAAATATCCGAGCCCCTGCCGTAGCGGCTAATGGTTTTCCGGTAATAGCAACCCAGTGTTTGCCATGCAACACCGGTTTATTGGTACGTGTTTCTGCAACCTGGGACACACTTAGCGCCACCAGCAAAGTCGCAACAATTGTTCTGATCAAGCACATATTATTTTCCTCCTGATCGTTGTTATTCTGGTCACTATACAACACTGCAATAGTCATATTAGCTACGCAACCTGAAAACCACTAAAGACAAAAAAGAAAGAAGAAAGGGGTCAAATCTTGACATAACACACAAAATAATCCACTCTTTGCACCATGGTCAGACCCCTGCGGATAGAATACGAAGACGCCTATTATCACGTGATGAATCGTGGTAGAAATCGGCAGTGGATATTCCCAGGTTTGGCCTATTTTGAAGATTATCTACGGTGTTTGGAGGAAGCCCACAAGCGCTTTGGCATTGAAATTCATGCCTATTGTCTGATGGAAAACCACTATCATTTACTGATTAAAACCCCTCGAGGAAATTTAAGCCGGGCCATGCGCCATATTGATGGTGTTTACACGCAGAGACACAATCGCCGCAAAAAGACCGATGGTTCCTTGTTTCGTGGTCGTTACAAAGCCATAGTGATTGATGCCGAAAGTTATTTATTGCAGGTAAGCCGTTACATCCATAGAAACCCGAGTGAGCTGCCGAAACCGTTGGTAAAAGATCTGGAAGATTATCCCTGGTCCAGTTATGGGGCTTATATCAATAAATGCAAAGTGTTCGATTGGATAAATCGTGATACGGTTTATGGTGAGTTAGGCAATGGGCGTAAATATTCAGCCTACAAAACCTATGTTGAACAGGGTAACGATAAAGAAACGACTCGCTTTTATCAGTTAAAGAATATCCCGTCAATCTTGGGAGACAAGTCCTTTAAAGAATATGCTTACAGTCAAGCACAGTCTTTAAACAGTGAGATAGATAAGAAAGGATTAAAGCAGCCGATTCCAATACTACAAATTATCAAGCAGGTAGCGTCTTACTACGACATAACGCTTGACGACATACAGAGAGCGAAACGAGGCCAGGGCGTAAAAAACATCCCACGTTGGGTAGCGATGAAATTATGTCAGGAAGCGGGTGGAGCCAAGCTGACAGAAATGGCGGATATGTTTAATGTTGGCCATTACTCGACGGTGTCGCAGACGATAGGGAGATTAAACCGTTTAATGCAAGAAGACAGACAGGTGGCCAAGGATTTATATATGTTAAGTCAAGACTTGACCCCTTAAGACCCCTTAATGCCAACGGTTAACGATAAAGTCAGTGCCTCCATTACACCTGAAGGTAGCATGGACCTCCTTTCTCGTGCAGAGGTCGCTCGTCTGAAAGATACCAGCGAAGGCGGACTTTACCAATTGTTCAGAAGGTGCTCGCTTGCGGTACTAAATTGTGGTGCAGCTGAAGACAGTGCGGATCCATTTGATAAGTATGAAGATTTCAAGATCAGGGTCCTGCAAAGAGATCGTGGCATAAAGTTGGTGGTAGAAAATGCACCGGGTTCAGCATTTGTCGATGGTGTCATGATCAAGGGATTACAGGATCTTCTGTTCGCGGTGTTGCGCGATATTGTTTTCGTAAACGACCGTCTCAGGGATATGAATCTTGATCTGTCGGAATCCGAAGGTATCACCAATGCGGTATTTGAGATTCTGCGCAATTCGGGTTTGCTGGTCACAGGTATAGAGCCAAACCTGGCTGTCTGCTGGGGTGGTCATGCAATCGGTCGCAGAGAATACGATTATTCCAAAGAAGTAGGCTACGAACTGGGCTTACGCGACATGGACATTGTTTCTGGCTGTGGTCCCGGCGCCATGAAGGGGCCGATGAAGGGAGCGGCTGTGGCTCATGCCAAACAGCGCAAGCGCTATCGACGCTACATCGGCATATCGGAGCCCGGTATTATTGCGACCGAACCGCCCAATGCGATTGTGAATCAACTGGTCGTTATGCCCGATATAGAGAAGCGTCTTGAAGCCTTTATTCGAGTCGGCCATGGCGTCATCGTATTCCCCGGCGGTGCCGGCACTATTGAGGAAGTTCTCTATCTTCTCGGAATTCTCTGCCATCCATCAAACATGTCGGTTTCCGTGCCGTTGATATTCACAGGAGACGCAGAAAGCAACGAATATTTTTCCGAAATCGATCTCTTTTTAAGAACGACCCTCGGCAATAAGATCGCTGAACTATACGAAATTATTATTGACGATCCCGTTCAGGTGGCCATCAGGATGGCGCAGCAAATGAAGCTGGTTCGAAAATCACGGATTCGGCACAGGGATGCATTTTATTTCTATTGGCGATTGCATATACCGATAAGCTACCAACTGCCATTCGAACCAAACCACAAAAATATGTCAGAGCTGGACCTTTCATCCGGGCAAAAAAGCTATCTGGCGGCGGCAAACCTGAGAAAGGTTTTTTCCGGGATCGTCGCCGGAAATGTGAAGTACGATACGATTAAGGTGGTGGAAAAATTGGGACCTTTCGAACTGAAGGGCGATCCTGCACTGCTACAAGCCATAGACATGCTACTGCGGGTTCTGGTCGCACAGAAGCGGATGAAGCTGGACTCCACCGGTTACAATCCCTGCTACCGAATAGTGTCCGGGCGGTCATAACAGCTCACCAACAGCAGGGTGCGCCTCATCCACCGCACAAATCGAGATAAGCCCGAACACCAGAGTCAGCATTAGCCACCGCAGTCCTTCCCCAGGGGACTCTTTTTGGGACATCCAGCAACTCTCTATTGGTTGAAGACTCTTTTTGATGGCTGTCCAGATCTTTTGTTTTGATGGCTGTCCAGATCTTTTGTAAACTTACTGATGGCTGTCCTGATCTTTTTACCCTAATCTGGTAGCAACGCTGGTTGATCAAGGTCGGAAAAATGGACACAAGTATCACAATTCCTGTATGGCTCCTGGTGATACTCGTCGTCGGGACAATATACGCAATTGCGGGCAGCCTGCTGTTCCCGGGTACGCGTTGGTATATACGGCGTCGACTCAACCGGTCTATCGAGAAACTGAATACCAATCTCAAAATCAAGATTCGACCGTTTCAACGCACCAAACGGCAGGTACTCATCGATCGATTGGTGTTTGATTCTGAAATCATCGAGGCTATTGAAGCCACTGCTCAGGAAGAAGATGTACCCAGGGATGTTATTCAGGCCAGGGTGCTGGGTTATGCCCGTGAGATCGTTCCCTCTTTTAACGCCTATGTGTACTTTCGCATCGGTTACTGGATTGCAAAGCGGGTTTCCAGGTTTCTGTATCGGGTCAGGGTCGGCGCCGAGAATCCCAACATACTTACACAGGTGGATCCGACCGCAACCGTTGTATTCGTTATGAATCATCGCAGTAATGTGGACTATCTGCTGGTTTCCTACCTTGCCATGGAGCAGACCGCTTTGTCCTATGCCGTCGGCGAATGGGCACGCGTGTTTCCCCTCGAATCCCTGTTACGGGCAATGGGCGCATTCTTTGTCCGGAGAAACTCTTCCAACAAGCTGTATCGCAAAGTACTGGAACGATATGTGGATATGGCCACCCATGAAGGGGTTTGCCAGGCCGTCTATCTGGAAGGCGGTCTTACCAGAGATGGCAGTCTTGGATCGCCCAAGTTGGGATTTCTTGATTATATGGTGCGGCACTTTGATGATTCTGAGGGTCGGGACATTGTCTTCATTCCCATCGGTATCAATTACGATCATGTCCTGGAAGACACAAACATGATGAATCGAGGCAAGACTGACAACCCAAGATCAGGTGCATTGTTTCACCTGAAACGTTTCTTTGTGTTTCTAATGGAGAATCTGTTTATCGGTTCAAAACGGCGCTGGCGCAAGAATGGTTACGCCAGCGTTAATTTCGGCATTCCTGTTTCATGCCGTGAGTATTGCCAACAGCATGGGATCCACTTTCACAGACTTGAAAGGGAGGCAAGGTTCGCAGCCGTGGCGGTACTGGCAAATATCCTCATGCAGTCCATTCGACATGTCATGCCTGTATTACCTGTGCCTCTGGTGTGTTCCGTATTTACTGAGACAGGTGATGACAGCCTCCTCTCCATTGATGTGATCTCCCGGATCGACCAAATGATCAATAAGCGGATTGAACAAGGTGGCGCCATGCGAAGAGAACAGAAACCCAGGAATCAAACCCTGACCCAGGCGTTGGAAATGCTGACGCAAAGAAAGATTCTGCTGCAGGATCAGGATGAATATCGTGTCAATCCTGAAGCCATGGACCTGGTTAAATATTACGCCAACTCCATAAACTAATCAGCATCCTCTCGCTCCAGTTACCCCTTTAGGAGCTTGCCCGAGAACTGCGACTGTAGCGAGGGCAAGACTGAGTGAGTTAGATTTTTCGATCATTTGAGCGGTCGGAGTGCCGCACCATCGACGCCTCGACGAATATTGAGCATATTTAGCGAAAATGAGTGGGAAATTGCGGGGCTCCGGAGGCGGCCCCACCCGGCCCAATCAGGCTTGTCCGTAGTAGGTCAGCCTGTTCTCGGACAAGCTCCTAGATTCTGATCTTTGCCCACAACCGGGTATGCCAGAAGTACGCAAATATCAGAGATTGCAGCGCTCGATAGCCAAACTGATGCATACACCAGATGCCAATCAGACCGAACCCAGCCCACTGACCAAGCAGATAGGCACCGGGTAATAGCAGGAACCACTGGCTATACAAGTTCACATAGGTTACGCGACGCACATCTCCGGCCCCATTCAGCATACTGGACAACATATAGCCAACACCATTGATCATGATCATCAGACCGAGTATGCGTGTTGGTAATCTGGCTATATCCACGGTCGCCGCATCATGTATCCAGATGCTCAATACCAGATCCGGTAGTAACCAGAAGGGTAGACCCAATAATCCCATACCCAGTACACCGACTTTAATCACATCCCAGGCCCAGCGGGATGCATCATCGACGTTTTTCGCTCCCAATGCCTGACCAACCAATGTTGCACCGGCAGTCCCGAGTCCCCAGGCTGGTAGTCCAACCAGGCTGATAAAGTTAATTAACACGCTATAGGCAGCCAGCTCCATGGTGCCGGTCAGTCCCACAATCCGATACATCAAGGTCAGGGCCGTACTGTCCAACAGTTGTTGCACTGCTGCTGGAATAGCGAGTTTTAAGACACTTCTGAACGCATCTCTGCTCGGGAATTGCTTCAGAAATCCATACTCGCGGCCATACTTGAATCCGAGTCGGATATACAAAATTGTACCTACAACCGAAGCCAGTGCAGTGCCGATCCCTGCCCCCTCCACGCCCATTTCCGGCGCGCCTAAATTTCCGAAAATGAACATATAGTTAAACAGCACGTTACACAGGTGCATGCTGATCAAGGCTTTCATATAGATCCTGGAAAGATCGATGGCATTCCAGAAGCCGTTAAAGGCTGACACGATTCCGACAAACACTCCCTGTATGACCAGCCAGCGCAAATAGGGTATGGCAGCCTCAATCAGAAGTGGATCCGAATTCAACCATGGCACCAGATAGGGAACCAGAAAATACAGCAGTGTCGATAGTATTGGAGCTATCAGTAGTATAATCAGTAAACCGGCATTTAGATAAGCACCGCATTCCTGAGGCCGTTTTTCACCCTTACGCCTGGAGGCGGTTGCCTGTACAGCGATGGATATGCCCCAGAAGATACCCAGGTAGATATAGGCTGCAAAACTGGATATGCCAACCGCGGCAAGCGCGAAATTACCTAACATACCCACCATGGCGATGTCGACCAGCCCCATCACCACACTAGAAACCATAGCACCAACAATAGGTAATCCCAGCGTCAGAATACGCTGCAACCGATCTGGTGGCACTCCAACTAACATATCTCCGCGTCCTTGGCAGGAAAAATCAGATTACGATTCGTGCTGTCAGGGCTCAAGCAACATTAACTTAAAAAAAATACCGCTGCTCCAAACACCCAGCCAGGTTTCCCCTTTAATTTCTCGTTGGATGGCCGCATCGACCAGCTGATAAAAAACGCTTCTGTTCAATCGGGCTTCCAGCCTGTCCCGAACCAGAATGTAAGGCGATGGTTCTTCTGTCTCAGAATCTGTCTCTATTCGCAAAGGGTGATCACTATCCAACATCACCTCATCTGCAACGTTGGTGGTGAAGCAGATAGTCTGTGCTTCACCTTCTCCGTGGACATTCATCAGGATTGCCTGAAAAGGCACATCCTCGACTTCTATGCGACACTTTTCGACCGGAGTCACAAGGTAATAGTGATCATCATCTTCCCTGCGTAACACTGTGGAGAACAGCCTCACCATCGTTGGGCGATTGATGGGGGATCCTTCATGAAACCACTTCGAGGATCGATCGATCCTCATATCGATGGCGCGGGACTCTTCAGGGTGCCACAGATGCAGGGGCGGGAGTCCTTTGTCTTTGTACTTACCCAGTTCTTTAAGCAGTGAATAAGGCGCGTCAGGCTGCAAGGTAATCCTCCATCCGCGAAATAATTACCCGGGTACACTCATCCGTCTTGAGTGTACCACCTACATCGGCAGTACTCTCCCCTGCTGCAATCGCATCAAGCAAGCCGCGTCGAAGCGCATCGCCGTATTGGTGTTGTTCAATATGCTCTAACAACATGGCGAATGCCATCAGGATCGCGGTAGGATTACAGCAGTTTTGCCCGGCAATGTCGGGCGCCGTACCTCCGGCAGGATCGAACATGGCAAGGGTAATGCTGTGATCATCGTTGAACGCATAGTTGCCGCTACAGCCGGTTCCCAGACTACCGACCAGGCCGGATGCCATATCCGAGAGAAAATCTCCGTATTCGTTCAAAACCAATACCACCTGGTAATCCTGGGGTTTGAGGATAATCTTGCCCAGCAGTGCATCAAACAATTCGACATTGTGTTGCACATCCTCATAGTCCTGGGCCACCTTACGCACCACAGCTTCAAACAGGCCATCGGTTATCTTCTGAATAGTGTACTTGGACGCTGAAGTGACCTTCCAGCCGTGTTTTCTCGCCAGCTCAAAGGCGAAGGTAGCGGCGTGCTCGCAGGGCTTCTTCTCGACCATTCGCAGTGAAACAGCAACATCCTGGCCAATGTGCTGGCCTGGGTCATCGTAAGTACCACCCGTGGCAATACGGACAATATGTACATTCAACTGCTCGGTAAAATTGGATCGAATGCCCGGAATGGATACGGTCGGCCGATAGATAACACTAAACTCGCAACGACGCCTGAACAGCGCGTTGGGGCTGGATGACTTGGTCACTGTCGGGTATTTCAAGGCAACCCGACAAATCCTGATCGCCTCTTCTGCTTCATCAATGACCTGTTCACCCAATCGCTCTCTACGATCCAGAGACCAGTCCACTGGTCTGAACTTGAAATCGAGGGGCAGCGTATCGGCTACTGAAATTACCGCTTCTCTTAATTCGGGTCCGATACCGTCACCCAGGAATTCTGCAATTTCGATTTGTTGGTTTCCGTTCATGCTGGCTACTAAAGTAAATTGCAATAACAAACTGCTGCTTTTGCTACAAGCAGCTACCCGCTCAATCAGCCACCGATAAATTTCATAACCGTCACTTCTCCCCGAAATGAATAGTCCTGCTTATCCGCCAGGGATTTGACCAGTAGTCTTTGCAGATGAGGTAGTGCCATATGTGCCGGCTTATCCAACAGATCAGCAATGTAGTGCCGATTGCCGCTGCTCAAGCAGCCGTACAGGTAACCGGATGACGACAGGCGCAGACGGGTACACGCAGAACAGAAAGGTTCACTCTCGTTGGCAATAATACCGAATACACCTTTGCCGGGAATTTCAAATCTCACGGAGGTGGAATCATGGGGCGCACTGGTTCGCTCAAACTCATACTTCTGCGCGAATATCCCAAGAATAGTTTCCATAGACATATAGTTAGCCTGGAAATCATTGCTATGATTTAAATGCCCCATGCGCATCAATTCGATAAAGCGAATTTCCATATTCCTTTGCAGACAGTAATCCAGCAATGGTAATAATTCTGAACCATTTTGTGTCCGCATCGGAACCGTATTGATTTTCACCAGAATGCCCGCATCCAACATGCAGTCTATACCTTCAAGTACCGTCGCCAGATCTCCGCTTCTGGCAATCTGCCTGAAGCGCAGAGGATTGATGGTATCCAGGCTGACGTTAATCCGTTTAATGCCCGAATCGATGATAGCGGCGCTCTTGTCTTTAAGAAACTGACCATTCGTGGTGAGGCTAACGTCTTTCAGAGGTAGTCGCATCACCTCTTTCAGGAAGGGCTCAAACTTTTTGCTAAGCAGGGGTTCACCACCGGTGATTCTGACCCGATCAATACCCGCTGTTTGCATCAGATACTGCACACCACGAATCAGCTCTTCAGTCGATAATTCATTCCTGGCTGGTTGCAGGCGTTTTCGATCGGGTACACAGTAGGTGCACGCGTAATTGCATGCAGCAGTTAAACTGACACGCAGATTTCTGAATCTTCGGCCTTTCTTGTCGAGTATCACGCGTAATTCACTGCTCTTATCATTTTGGGAAGATCTTGATTATCTCATGAATTGTTGTACCGTGCATTAAAGGTTACTGATCATTTGCGGACTGGATTTTTCCATGGGTATCGTCAATTTCATCACCCAACCTGTCGTGAACTGGCTGAATCACCGGCGTCTGCCACGTCGGGTTCCGCTCAGTGATTATGAAAGAATTCGTCATGAAATCAAACAATGCGATGTACTCCTGATCGAAGGCCGGTCACGCGTCAGTGATGTCATCAAAATGGTGACCCAAAGCCCCTGGTCGCACGCGGTGTTATATCTGGGACGCCTGCACGATATTGAGGACCCGGAACTGAGGCAGGTCATAACCAATCACTACGACGGGGACCCCGCAGATCAGCTCATCATCGAAAGCGAGCTCGGACACGGCACCGTCATAAGACCGCTTGATGCCTACAAGGAAGATCATGCCAGGATATGTCGGCCCTCCGGTCTTGAATATCAGGATTCCCAGAAGGTTATTCGCTATGCCATCAGCAGACTGGGAACGGACTATGATGTCAGGCAGATCATAGACCTGGCGCGATTTCTGTTTCCCTGGTTTATATTACCCCGCAGGTGGCGCTCATCGCTATTCAGCCGCAGACCGGGCAAATCTACGCGTACCGTATGTTCAACCATGATTGCCGAAGCGTTCGGATTCGTGCAGTTTCCCATTCTGCCACTGGTTAGACAGGATCTTGAATCCGGTGTCCAACTATTCAGGCGCAATCCAAAACTCTGCACGCCCAGAGACTTCGATTACTCACCTTACTTCGAAATAATAAAATATCCCTTTATGGATTTCAGCCATCACCATAGTTATCGCTTACTGCCGTGGCACGGCAATACCCGCCTGGAGGGAGAGGAGTCAGACCTGTATTTTCAGCATGACGAAGAGGACTCCCCGGCCGTCGTTGACGAGGCAATTGAACAGGCCCTGCTCAACCCGGAAGACGCTGCGGTCTCGGAGGATCAAAGGGAAGAAGATCAGGAGCAAGGAGATCAGATGGAAGCGGATCTTGCGGTAAGCCACCCTGCGTCATTCGTCACTGTGCAAAGCGTCCCTGCGGCAGGCG
>JASJXV010000154.1 GCA_030123805.1 Gammaproteobacteria bacterium | reverse complement strand
GGGATTGCCAGTCGCACATGATTATGCTTTGCTCTATACAATGGAATCCAAACTAAAAATCGCGGTAACTGCCTGGTCCCTGAACGAGAGAAATAGTGCTGCGCAACTGGCAGAGCAGGCAGAGATTGCAGAACAAATGGGGTTTCACTCTTTTTGGCTGCCTGAAAGCCACTTCAACGGGGAAGCATCAATCCCGTCACCATTGATGCTGCTGGCTACAGTCGCCTCCAGAACCACACAAATACGCCTGGGATCTACCTCATACCTGCTACCTATTCGCCATCCACTGCAGGCTGCTGAAGAAGTGGCTGTGCTGGATAGTCTCTCCGGCGGACGGGTGATACTTGGAATTGGTCGCGGCTTTCAGCAGGCGATGTTCAACGCTTTCCAGGTGCCATTGAAAGACAAGCGTAAAAGATTCTCGGACGTACTGAAAACGATGATCCAGGCCTGGTCAGGTGAGCCTGTTGCCTGGGATACTGCAGCAGATGGCTCCAAAAAGCCCGTGCAACTGGCACCGCTACCCATTCAGAAGCCCCATCCCCCTATTTGGGTTGCGGCTTTTGGTCCTCTTGCTCTGCGTCAGGCAGGAACGCTGGGTTTACCTTACCTGGCGTCTCCCATTGAAACAGAGTCGACTCTGGCTGCAAATTACCGTCGACATAAAGAACATGCCGTTAATGCGGGACATGGCGCTGTGGAAACTGTACCCATCATGCGCATGATCTTTGTGAGTAAAGATAAAAAAAAGATCAGGGAAGTCAGGGAGCGTATGGAACAACAAGCCCTGGGTTACAACAGAAGAAAAGCGGGAGACAAATTAAGTGACTGGGCGCTGATAGGTGATCCCGATCATGTCAGCAAAGGTATCGCGCGATACAGAAATCGACTGGGAGCAACCCACCTGATCGCGAGCGGCAGAATCGCCGCGATTAATGCTGAAGATCACATTCATTCTTTGCGGATGCTATCCGATCTAGTCGATGATCTTAATTAGTTGTCCCTCTTCGGGCTGGCCATTGGGATACAGGCCATTGATTACACGCAGCTGGTCAAGTGCGTAGTTGGTAAGTGGTGATTGCTCGGCAAGTGACTCCATGGTTGTATCCCGCTCCGCTCTGACCACCTGAATCTTTGGTACCGTGGCATCGCGATAATCATCCTTATCCATTCGATCAAGGCTGAAGATTGTGGTAATAAACTGCTTGTCGTTCTTAATCTTGCGAAGATCATGCTTACCCGCACCCGTTAACAGGTATGCCTGCCGCTTCCTGTTATCATACAGAATAGCTAGTCTGACCGGTCTGGGACCGTAGGGTGACTTGGCCCGGTCTGCGATTGCAATATAGCCGGGCAAACCAGCGACACTGAAATCTCTACCTTCCCTTAGTTCATACCCGAGTCTCTCTCTCAGATACTTCTCGGGCGACAATCTCTTGTACAAGGGTTTGCTGGTAATTTGAAATACCGCACCACCATCGAGGGAGTATGCCAATACCCCTTTTGATGAATTTTCAATCCGCCAGCCAACCGGGAATGTCAGCTTGATACCCAACCTGGGATGATAAAACCGGTTTTTTCTTACCACCCCAATCTGTCTCGATGGTCCATAAGAAAGACCATTCAGTTTTTCCAGAAATTCGTCTGTTTGTATAAACTCGGTGTATACCCGATTAAGTTCTGCCGATGCACGTATAGCCTTCTTATAGCGCGTATCGTGGTCAGGATGAGTAGACAATATACCGTGATAGATCCTCGGTTCACGCTTCTCCAATCGAGCCTGTGCTATCTCAATTCGATCTTTCGCCTTGAGCACTTCAATGGTACTGAGCATCGCTTCGGGATTGTAACCGGCCTTCGCCATGTATTTCGCTCCCACCTTGTCAGCTTCCAACTCAAAGGCTCGACTGTAACCTTTTAACAGCACTCCACCAAACATGTTGCCCAGATCGTAGACCGCGGCTGTACCGGTCGCGATAGCGGCCACGGTACTGATTCCCTTCATGATTTTGCCGCGGTTCATTGATCGTTCAGCATGTTTTTCTGTGACGTGGGCTATTTCATGTCCCAGAACTGCCGCCAACTCGGACTCGGAGTTCATGTGCGCCAGCATGCCCCGGGTGACGTAGATATACCCGCCCGGCAATGCAAAAGCGTTTACCATTGGGTCGTCCAGAATCGTAAAGTGATACGGCAACTCCGAGCGACTGCTGTGTGAAGCAATTCGCTCACCTATTTTCGTGATGTAACTTTGCAGATTATCGTCCCTGTAAATTCCAAATTGGGCGACAATTTTTCGATGCTCCGTTCGACCCAATTGAATTTCTTCTTGCTCCGATAGAGCCATCAATGGTGGCTCTTCTGCCAATGGTGATGGTCCTGGCAGAAACCAGCACTGAGTAAGAAGGATTGCTAAACCTGATCTATAGACACTGTTGAATCGCATGATAAACGACCTGGTTAATATGGTTTAATTACGCTGGGTATGACCCGTCCATCCGGTCTGAATAAATACAAACGACAATCCTTTATTTTATCATTAGAACCCGCAAGCAACAGAAATATCCCCATGAAACTGTTATTTTTGAAACAAATGCCCGCTTAATAATAACTAAAATCTGTGGACCTGTGTTGCTATTGGTCTACAATTTGGTTCAATTAATGTACCGCAGCGTGGATAATGATCATTACCCTGAACTTGACAACGGAGTCTTGATGAGACCCCTTTACTCCTACAAGTATTGTATTTTGTTATGTTGCCTGCTGGCACACAACAGTTTCGGATTGCCTGAAACTGATCTGAAAAACAGTATCAACGAGATCAAGGCAGAGCATGGCGAATATACCACTCAGCTGATAGAACCCTATATAGAGCTCGCCAAAATATACCTTGATACCGGGCGTATGGACGAGGCTGAAAAATATCTGCGTCATGCACAACACCTTACTCACCGGGATGACGGCGTCTACGCAATGAGCCAACTCGAGATAGTTGATCTGCTCACGCTGATCCATCTGACGCAGGACAAAATCAAGGCTGCTGAAGGCCAGCAACAATTTGCACTGCAAATAAGCAGGCACAATATAAAGATGGACAGTCCGGACTTGATTCCAGCCCTCTTAAAGCGGAGTCAGTGGCAATTAGAGACTGGCCAGTTCCGGAAATCACGGTCCACACTGCAACAGACAAAACAAATTATCACCACCAATTACAGTGACATGGACATCAGGATGGTGGAAGTGTTGCGTCTGGAAGCCAGATCCAGGCTGCTGCAGGGAATCTGTTGTGCATGGGAAGATCTTGAAGAGGTAAAAGCGATCCTAATTCAAAACCCTTCCGAGAGCGATGCGTACGCTGAATTGTTATTTGATCTGGGTGATGCCTACATGGTGGCCAATAAACCGGACATCGCTGCGAATATCTATACCGAAGCATGGCAAGCGCTGCCACAACAATTAAAACATCAGCCAGAGAGCGCTCCCCGACAACTCGCCATGTTCAAAGAACTGAGAGCACATCAGGCACAAAAAAAGATCTATCGGGTAAAACGTGATCTATTCGGTTATTCAACCTACCGACAGGTCACTCACCTGGATCAATTTTTCGAGGACGAGATGGAACCGCAGTTTTTTGTAACTGCCATGTATGATAATCAATACAACTTCCGTATTTATGATCGAAGGGCCGAGCAGCGGGATGAAGATCCCATAAGAAAGATGATTGGTGAACCCGTTCAATTTGATTACAAACAGCTGATTTATTTGCTTCCGCATGGGTATAAAAAAGATTTCAACATGCGGGAATTGTCAATTCTGATGGATTTCACGGTGAATGAAAATGGCAAAACAAGTGACGTGCTGGTGGTAGAAAGTAATGCGCCGCTGCGACTGGATAAGCTGATGAAACGTGTCGTCAGAGCTAGCCGTTTCAGACCAGCTTTCAAAATGGGGCAGGCCGTGAGCACTCCTCACGTCAAATTCACGCAAACATTTAGCCCATTTTCTGACATCATTTCTCAACAGCTTCCGGTCTCGGTTGAGTAAACCCGATTATTAAGGAACTCTGATCAAGATGCTCTCGAAACGCCTATCGGCACTATTAGTTTTACTTTGTTGTACCGGGATCTGTTCCGCTTCTCAGGATTGGTTCGACGGCATGTCGGATGATTTGCCAGATGTACCCGCCGCCGTTCAGCAACTGCACCATAAAATGCTGGAGTACAAGAATGCCAATGAACTCGATGCTGCGATCGATACCAGCCGTGAGATCGTCGATATGTTGGCCAATAGGTCTCAGGAAAGTCTGATCAGACCCTTACTCAATCTGGCTTTGTTACAACTGGCTGCCAGGAAAACGGGCCAGGCAATTTCGAATTTACAGCAATGTGTCGAATTGATAGAAACTACCGAGGGTGTGTTTTCTCCACAATTAATTCAACCGCTCTTCTTATTGGGTACAGCGCAAAAAATAACCGGCGATCATGACGCGGCTGTGGCCGCTTTTCGACGGGCACAGCACGTCATTCATCGTCACGATGGCGTATACAGCTTCGATCAACTGGACCTCATAGATCAACTCACAATACTGAATATTGCAGCGGGAGATCTCAATGGTGCCGGACGCGAACAGTATTTTTACCTCAAGATCAACGAAGCTGCATTCGGAAACGAAAGTCTGGAGCTGATACCAGCACTGGATAAATACGCCCAATATCTGAAAGATGTCGGCAGATTTCAGGGATCGATTGCCCACTACAAAAGAGCCATAACCATCATTGAAAATAACTATGGCGACAAGGATATTAGATTGATAGAACATTTACAGGGTATTGCAGATGTCAGGCTCTATCAGCAAGAAGCCTTGCGCTATGGTCTCACCTGGACAGTTAAGAATGATTCCAGGTCCGGTTTGACTTTCAGAGCGCAACAAACCGGTCCGCGCAACTATCTCCTGAAAAATCCGGAAAGGGTAAGAACCAGTGATGGTAAAAAAGCCCTGGAGAGAGCCCTTGGTATTATAAGTGACGATCCGGAATCTGATATCACCGACCATATTCGGGCGCTAGTCAGGTTAGGCGATATGTACACCATAACGGGAGATTCCAAGGCAAGCGATCTTTACAAGCAAGCGTTCGAATTGATGGCGGGCAGAGAAGATCTCGAGGAGTTGAATAGTGACCTGTTCGGTTTGCCTACTCGCATTCAACCCAAAAATACCCACCTTCTACCTATTTACACGAGCGTTGTTGCTGATACCTATTATGCGGATGCCGAACTGACTGTGAAACCTAACGGTCGCACTGGTAATATCCGAATCATCGATTCTAATATACCCCATCAGGAACGAAAAACGTTAAAGCGGATGTTGTTTTTATACCGTTATCGACCCAGGATGGTCGATGGTGAATTGGTTCCGACCGACTTCGGTATCCATCAGCTCTACTACCCCGTTTCCAGTACCACGAACACTGCAACCAGTACCACGGATACCGGATCCATTTCCACAGACTCCGAAACCAGTGCCAGGCTGTAAGTTAAAGAGGTTCTACTCAGGGGTATCCAGAAGGAAAATCTTGAGCTGAGCCGCCAGTGCTTTGCAGGCCGCGTTACCCGGCCTGGCCAAGATGGGAATAGGTATCACCAGACCCGCCAGATAGGATGTGCCATTGGCATCTGCCACTATTTGGCCAGCATTACTGAGAGTCTTCAGATCCCATATGGATGCTTCATAGGATGCATCTTCCTCCCAGTAGCTCATACCGAAACATCCGCCACCCGCGGCAGATATTGTGCAGGTAATACCACCGCCCTGATCCGTGGTGACTGTCTGTCCGTCAATCCAGGCAAGATAACGAATTTTGGTGTTCTCAATCTGATCGCTGACACCCGGTTGCGCAAATAATCTGGCCAGGTCATCTGCTGAAGTAGGTGCAGTTCGAGCTTCAAACCAGGGATACAATTGATCCTTGAAGTCATCTTCACTGACCAGATTCAATGGATTAGAGCCTCTGGACAAGGCGCTTACGATACAATCGGTGAAACTCTCCTCAGTTTCGAACTCAGAATAATTCGCCCTGCCAAGAATCACTAATGCTTCATCGGCAGCCATACCGGTGTTGGACTGTCTGAGCTGTTCGACTCGGGAAGTAACACATCCGGCCAACGAAATCAGCAGACTGAGTAGCAGAATGTGTGTTAAACGAAGCTTCATAGTTGTTCTATGCCTGGTTGTTCTGAAAGTTGGTTAATCCAATGCAATGTTATTTGCTCTTAACCACTTTAGCACGGCCGGATGTTGAAATGTCCCAATTGCAATTCTGGCGCCACCATCCCTTATGGCAAGTATTGTTGCATCATTCAGGGCTTCACTACTACCAAACATTGATGTTGGGCTTTTACCATAACCGACAACCACCCAGTTAACAGCAAGATTTCCTGTCTTGTCATAAATACTAATACGGTAGTGAATTGAAGCGGAAAAAAAATTCAAGCCTGAAATTTTAGGAGTCAAAAACCCATATTTGGCAATCTCGGGTATTATAATCCCGTCCAGATTTTCAGGAACCGATACAGTTCCCGTGCCCACTTCATCACCCGAGGGAATATCCAAATCCTGAATTTCAACTACCTGATCAAACATGGCAGCGAACATATTCCGAAAAAACTCCAGATTCTGGGTGCCCATATCAACCGTCCACGTACCCTGTTCAAAGATTTTCTCCCGATGAGTGAAATTCCTGAACTCCGGTGGGTAATAAACCCCCATGTTTAATGGTAGTTTTTTGACTAAAGGCGTGGGCAGAGAGCCTTTGACTTCAACATTTGTAGTGCAACCAGCAGACAGAATCAGACACGCGGCCACTAGAGTGACAGCAAGTAATCGTGCGCCTATTACCTGATCCCCGCTTTTGCTATTCACCATACAATTTAGTCCCGATTTGCATCCATAAGTTCACCTGTATTTGGTCTGGTAGATCATAAGACCTGAGATTCAGGTCACATCACTTCAATATGACACTATTGCTTACTTTTTTTATCAACTGAATGGTCGCCCTCGTCATAAATTAGGTGTTTAATATGCTCTGTTCACGTTCATGTAACGTTCAGCTTCTTGAATTACTCTATGTTACAAACGGATTGAACATTTCAAACCAAACACAGGTCCAACACAATACATAAATGAATGGATACCAAGGGAGAACGCAGGGATCGAGACCCATACCCCGAGAATTCCTGCAAACGTTAAATCAGGACAAGAACCAGTTAATTGATCCCCCAGCAGGCAAGCAGACAGTTATGAAACTATTACACAAACACACGATAATGATACTTGGTCTGAGTTCTCTTTTTACTCTGTATGGCTGTGAATCCCCTCAGACGCCACCACCCGCAACGCCACCGTCTCAGCCGAGTTCAGCACCACCGTCTCAGCCGAGTTCAGCACCACCGTCTC
>JASJXV010000240.1 GCA_030123805.1 Gammaproteobacteria bacterium | reverse complement strand
TAATTCGCTTAAACTCTATAAGGAATCAATTATGTCAACCACCGCCAACAACACTGCAGAAGCGCGTTTCGTACCGCCAGCCGAAGACGCTATGGATGAAACATCCGATCCGGAAGTGGCCTACCAGAAATTATTGGAGCGTCTTTGCGATGCGTCAGTGACCAAACGATATGAAGCCTACCGCGATATCGATTGGGATGCACCGGAAATGCAAGTCGACCAGGATGACCCCCGCTGGGAGCTGGCCAAGGATCATCCCCTGGGAGCAACTCAATGGTATCAATCTCAACCGGATGGAATACGCTCTCGTATAGGGCTTAATCTGAGTGCAGGGTTTTGTTATACCGGCAGGATTTTTGAAGGTATTTTGAGTCGCGGCTTACTTAGATTCGCTGCAACACAACCACATAATTCACTGGAATACAGATTTGCTTATCATGAAGTAATTGAGGAGGCACACCATTCCCTGATGTTCCAGGAGTTCGTCAATAGGGCTGGTCTGCCTGTCCCCACAATGACCAGTGAATTTATCCAGAATTCCAGCCGGATAGCAGAATTTGGCACCACCTTCCCCGAGATGTTATTTATTTATGCTCTGGGTGGAGAAGATCCAATCGATTATGTACAGCGCGAAGGGTACCGTAAAGCGGCCAAAGGACATCCACTGAATGATCGTATTTCCCAGATTCATATCACCGAAGAAGCCAGACACGTTGCATTCGCAAGAGCCTATCTAAGCTTGAATGTACCAAAACTCAGCGACGAGAAGCGCCACGAAATGAGTCTGACAGTACCAACCATCCTCGGCACCATGTCGAAGATGATGATGCAGCCACCCGAGCACATCATTGCCACCTATAATATTCCCCCTGAGGTAATCGATGAGGCATTCACAAATAATCCGGTGCATCGCAATACAGTCGTTGCCTCTCTCAGTAAATTGCGCAAATTATGTGAAAAGCTGGGGCTGATGAATGATGAAGCAAAAGAAATCTGGCGCGAAAACGGTCTGTTGCCAGAATAGCTCTATACCAATAGCTCAAAAAAGCGCATACCTGAACGGCTGCAGTGATTTGCTGACCCTCGCCTGATCCACGCTGCTTCTCATACGGGTAGAGACGCGATGTTTACATTAAAACCACGCTAAGGCGAACGTTTTACAGTTGCGGAATACCCGGAGGCTGGCTGTCCCGAAGTTTAGGCATGACCTTATCCTGCATCAGTTCCATGGACTTCAGTACCTTGCGGTGATCGAGCCCACCGAGCCGGGTCCAGCAAAGAAGATCAGTAAATCCATACACCTGCTGGAGTTCCTCCAGCTTTTCGGCGACATAGTCAGGCTCACCGCAAACCACGGCTTCTCTTTCGAGTAGGGCCTCCCAACTCACCGTTGACGCCAGATCGCGAAAACTTGTGTACATTTCGTAACTCTTTATGGCTTCTTCTCCCTGCTTGGGTGCGACATATTTCGCGATGGTGCGGTAATACCAGATGACAGCGTCGCGAAATTCTTCCCGTGCTTTTTCCATGGTTTCAGCGACATAAACCATCATCAGGCATCCGGCTGATCTGCCCTCAAGACTATGCCCCCCGGCAGCAAGTCCCCGGTAATAGTCTATTCGGCGCTGTATGGCGGCTTCCGGCGACAATCCAAAGACACTGCCATAAAGCAGGTTGAAGCCGTACCTGCCAGCTATTTCAAAGGTCTCTTGCGACAGGGCTGCCATCCAGATGGGAATTGGATCCTGCATGGGTTTTGGACGAACCGGGACATCGTGGAAAGTGAAATGCTCGCCTTTATAATCGACGCGCTCCTGAGTCCAGGCTTGCTGAATGATTTCTATGGATTCCCGGAACTGATCCCGGGTCGTGGTCTGGTCTACCCCATAACGTGAGAACTCTGAAGGCTGATAACCCCTGCCAATGCCCAGGTCCACCCGACCGTTGCTTAACTGATCAAGGAAGGCATAGTCCTCTGCAACCCGGAGCGGGTGATTAAGGGGTAATACCACAATGCCAGTTCCCAGTCGAATACGTTTCGTCTCGTTAGCGATGGCAGCGAGGCTTAGTGCAGGTGAAGCACAATAACCATATTCGGTGAAATGATGCTCCGCGGGCCAGACAGAATCGAAACCAAGATCTTCTGCTGCTCGCATCAATTCCATCTGCTCATGGATA
>JASJXV010000153.1 GCA_030123805.1 Gammaproteobacteria bacterium | reverse complement strand
AGCAAATGGCGAGAGCCAAGGAACAAATGCCGAGAGACAAGGTTTGGACTTGGCGCAGCAAAACCCAACGGCCAGTTCGATTTAGCCCGATCTTGTAACCGTCCCGGCATTTAGTGGAATATGTAGAACCGGGGGTGACTGTATTTTTAATTCACCGTACAATTGTGATCCAGGGATGCAGCAAGTTACGCATTGCTGGATTTGGCTATCGACTGTTTGCATATTGGTAGCCGTTTATTCGATAGATCACCTATCAAGTGACGGATTTTCATGAGTTATCAGGTACTTGCGCGAAAATATCGACCTGCTGTTTTTTCTGAAATGGTGGGACAGGAACACGTTTTACAGGCATTGATAAATGCGCTGGATCTGAATCGTCTCCATCATGCTTACCTGTTTACCGGAACACGTGGTGTTGGTAAGACCACTATTGCAAGAATTTTGGCCAAGTGTTTGAACTGCGAAGCAGGGCTCACTTCAGAACCTTGTGGTGAATGTTCTTCCTGCCGGGAAATTTCCGAAGGACGGAGTATCGATTTAATTGAAGTGGATGCAGCCTCGCGAACAGGTGTCGATGATACCAGAGAGCTTTTGGAAAACGTCCAGTATCTGCCTTCAAGGTCACGTTATAAGGTCTATCTGATTGACGAAGTGCATATGTTTTCCAAGAGCAGTTTCAATGCGTTGTTAAAAACCTTGGAAGAACCACCCGAGCACGTAAAGTTTCTTCTGGCGACAACCGATCCGAAGAAGGTACCCGTCACGGTGCTATCGCGATGTCTGCAGTTAAACCTCAGGAACATGACGCCAGAAAGTATCGTCAGCTATCTGCGGACCGTTTTGGGGTCAGAAAGTGTCGAATTCGAAGAATCTGCTCTTTGGCAGTTGGGAAGGGCTGCTGACGGTAGTATGAGAGATGCGTTAAGTTTAACTGATCAGGCCATTGCGTATGGAAAGGGATTTGTCGGTGATCAAGATGTTCTCAATATGCTGGGTGGCGTGAATCAAAGGGAAGTTTACCGTTTACTGCAGGCGTTAATAGACGGTGATGCCAAACAGTTGCTGGATCATATTCGAGAAGTTGCGCAGTACGCACCTGATTACTCGGGAATGCTGGCCGATTTTTTGTCTTTGTTGCATCGGATAGCAATCGCACAGGCTGTACCTGATGCAGTGGATAATAGTCAGGGCGATAGAGAATCGGTTGCGCAATTGTCTGCTCGTCTGCAGCCGGAAGACATCCATCTGTATTACCAGATTGGCCTGATAGGTCAGAGAGACCTGACACTGGCGCCGGATGCACAAAGCGGTTTTGAAATGACAATGTTGAGAATGTTAGCTTTCAAACCACAGAGTGTGGTGGGCACTCGTGAATCGGTGCGAGAGCCGCCACCCGAGAAGGCGCCGCCTGCAGAGATACTACCCGCGAGCACAGAAAAACAGACGGAAGTTGTTGGCACATCAGGTAACCAGACTTCCCATATCGCAAAGATGCTGGCAAAGATTAATGGCGAATCAGGAGGATCTGGTTCTACAAAAAAGCCGGAAGTTGTACCAGAGCCAAACCAATTGAGGACCAATATCCCGGATTATGGTGAAATCAGCGGTGAGGACCCTTCAGAACCAGAGAGGGATGCGCGGCAAAATGAACAAATTACCGAGTCCATGACAGTGGATTCACATCCAACCGAATCAGAGCAGGCTTCATTTGAACCAGATCAGCAACGCCTGGATTCGATTCTTCCCAGCGGGGAATCAGGCTCGCATCCAAACGACAACGGCCAGCAAAAAGATGCCGTTGTCGCAGTGAATAAGGTTGCTGATTGGCCGAAGCTGTTGCCACGCCTGGAATTATCTGGAGTAGCTCACAATCTTGCCTCAAACTGCGTACTGGAGAAGATAGAAGGTGACAAGTGTTTCTTGCGGCTGAGCGAAAAACACGCAAGTTTATGGAATAAGAAGTATGAAGTGCGTATCGCCAGAGCGTTAAGTGGATTTTTTAACACAACCATGGAAGTAGAGATCACCCTTGGAGCGCAAGATACTGAGACACCAGCTCAATACCAGGAGCGAAGACAACAGGAAAAGGTTGCCAGTGCCCTGGTAACTATTCAAGAGGATGAAAATGTGAAAAGATTGCTGAAGGACTTCGATGCTAAACTGGTACTTGAAAGTGTACGACCTCTTTAGGTTTTCCTGGTTCGATATATTCCCGGATGAAAGTGAGGTAAACAGTAGATGGCAATGAAAGGTGGTTTGGGTGACATCATGAAGCAAGCCCAGCAGATGCAGGATAAGGTCCAGAAAATCCAGGCGGAGATGGCTAACGCAGAAGTCACCGGAGAGTCCGGGGCCGGGATGGTTAAAGTTGTAATGAATGGTCGACATGATGTGAAGAGCGTTGTCATAGAGAGTGATCTGATGAAAGAAAACAAGGAATTGTTGGAAGACCTGTTAGCAGCGGCAGTTAACAATGCGGTAAGAAAAGTCGAAAACAAGCAGAGAGAAAAAATGGCGGAACTTACTTCAGGGATACCATTACCGCCCGGCTTTACTTTTCCATTCCAGTAGCAAGTTCTTGGCCGAATGCGGCCCAACGGAAATTACTGTTATGGGGATCGAAGCGACAAGATCGAATTCACTGAAGGTCGATTTACACCACAATAATAGGACAGGAACATCTTCGATTCATCTCAATGAGGAGGGAAATCCTGGTTTCCGGGCAGGAACCAGCGAGTACTTATGAGTCCGTTAATCGATCAACTAATCGAAGCCCTGCGCATATTACCAGGTGTCGGACCCAGATCTGCACAGCGCATGGTATTGCATCTTCTGGAAAAAAATCCTGAAGGTGGCTTAAATCTTGCGAACTGTCTGAAAGCAACTATTGAAGGTGTTGATCATTGTAAGAAATGCAGAAATCTAACGGAGAATGATCTTTGTAGCATTTGTGAAAATCCTGCCAGAAACGATACCGAAATCTGTGTAGTCGAAAATCCTGCAGATGTTATTGCGATTGAGCAGGCAGGTGGTTTTAGGGGGCGCTATTTTGTGTTGATGGGGCATCTGTCGCCCATTGATGGCATCGGTCCTGATGATCTGGGAATTGAGGTTCTGGTTGAAAACGTAAAATCCGGGCCAGTGGAAGAAGTAATTCTGGCCGTGAATCTCACTGTAGAAGGTGAGGCCACAGCCCACTACATTTCAGAACTGCTCAGACCCTTAAATATAATAATTTCGAGATTAGCCCATGGCATTCCTGTGGGCGGCGAACTTGAATACATTGATGGCAGCACCATCGCGCACGCACTTGAAGGTCGGAAAAAGATCTGAACCGGTAAACAAGGGAATATGACCGAAACATCCACACAAATTCATCACATTCAATCTGACGAATCACTGAAAAAAGCAAGCAAGTCCTGGCAGGAATTAAAGGTCGTAGTTCTGGATACAGAATTTATTCGAGTAAATACTTATTACCCCATCGCCGGGTTGATTCAGATTGGGTGTGGAAATGACTGTTTTCTGCTAGATCCATTAGCAGTAAATGATTTGTCGCCGCTGGCCGACTTGCTCCAGGATACTTCGATCCTGAAAGTTCTGCACGCCTGTTCCGAAGATCTGGAAGTGTTTCAGATCCTGGTAAATGCTCTACCCAGACCGTTATTCGATTCGCAACTGGCAGCCGCACTCATTGGACAGGGATTCTCGTTGAGCTATCAGCGCCTGGTTGAGAAGCTGCTGGATATTTCGATAGCAAAGGGGGAAACGCGTTCGAACTGGTTGCAGCGTCCACTCACAGCTTCACAGAGTCATTACGCGACATTGGATGTAAAGTATCTGGCAGCGATTTACGTTCGTCAAAGCGCTATTCTGGATAAGAAAGGCCGTGGTTCATGGTTGCAGGAAGAATGTGAGCGCCTGTTAGATACGGCCAGTAACTCAACGGCACCTGAGGAATATTATCTGAAACTGCCCAGTGCATGGAAATTGGATGGCGCAGGATTGATGGTACTTAAAACCTTGTGTGCCTGGCGAGAGAGAGAAGCGCAACATAGCGATGTGCCGCGGAACAGAATAGTTACGGAAAAATCATTGCTTTCAGTCGCCAGAGATCAGTTGGATAACAAAGAAGATCTGCACAATATTGCAACCATGACCCCTAAACAGATTAGAAAATATGGTGATAAGATATTGTTGCTGTCCTCTGAAGCCCGGCTGGTCAGTAAAGATCAGTATCCTGTTGCGTTGCAAAAACCCCTGTCCAGAGAGACGGCGCCTTTAATGAAGAAGTTGCGAATATCGGTCCAGGCAGCTGCTGAAAAGTTTCAGATTGCCCCTGAGATACTCGCCCGCAAGAAGCAGTTAGAAGCATTTTTAATAACCGGCCGGGAAACCGGTGAATATCGCTTGCCAGAATCCTTGACAGGATGGCGCAAGTCTATCGTTGGGGACAAGTTGATGGCGATGGTAACAACTGAGCGGCAGGGATAAGTGTGCTTCGAAAAGAGCCATTATCCATGACAGAACCTTTCTGGAAAAGTAAGACTCTTGATGAGATGAACAGTCAAGAGTGGGAATCCTTATGTGATGGCTGCGCCAAATGCTGTCTGCACAAGCTTGAAGACTACGATACGTCGGAGGTCCACTATACCCGTGTCGTGTGCAAATACCTCAGAGAGGAAGATTGCCGCTGTACCCACTATCTGGACCGGAATGATCTGGTACCGCAATGCGTTTGGCTAAATCCGGATGATGTCTCAGGGTTTGAATGGTTGCCCGCCAGTTGTGCCTATCGCGTAATTGCTGAAGGCAGGGACCTAAGTTGGTGGCACCCACTTGTTTCAGGAGATCCTGAAACTGTACATCAGGCGGGTGTGTCAATAAGGAATAAAGTGATCTCGGAATTACATGTCCACCCCGATAGTTATGCAGAGCATATTGTTCACTGGGTCAACGATTAGAGTATTGGATAACTGATGGTCAATTGGGAGTATGTTGTAGTCTGGGGTCTGTACCTGCTTGCAGGATACGGTATAACTCATATCTGGTGGCGGATGACACGGTCGGTTCGACAGATTGAGTTGCGAAAGCTGTTAAGAGGCACTCTGGTTGTGATGATTTTTACGCCCTGGTTCGCTGGAGAGTCGACAAGCCACTATGCTCCAGCATTTCTGGTGCTGGTATTTGATCTGGTTTTTGTTGACACCACGGGTGAATATAACAGTGGGTATGCGCTGCTGGCATCTTTTTGCCTGATGCTGGTCATACTTGGTGCACTGCAGCTGCGCAAAAGATAAGAAGTCCTGCTGCCAATCCATGTAAGGCATTTCCGCCGCATGAGCAGATGACTTGATCTCTAAACCCAGTCAAATTAAAGTAGGAGGTTGTCACGATATTTTTATTTATTATCTGGTTGCTAAAATATGAAATTTAAGAGTACTGATACCTACATTGCCACTGACGATTTACAAATGGCTGTTAATGCCGCAGTGACCCTTGAGCGCCCACTCCTCATCAAGGGTGAACCGGGTACGGGTAAAACCATGCTAGCCGAAGAAATAGCCAATTGTCTGGGATTGAGACTGATTTCCTGGCATATCAAATCCACGACCAAAGCACAACAGGGATTGTATGAATATGATGCGATATCCCGATTGCGGGATTCGCAATTAGGTGATGAGCGGGTTCATGACATCAGGAACTATATTGAAAAGGGTAAACTCTGGGAAGCATTTGAAGCGGATGAAAAGGTTGTCGTGCTAATTGATGAGATCGACAAAGCAGATATTGAATTTCCAAATGATCTATTGCTTGAGTTGGATCGTATGGAGTTTTTCGTCTACGAGACGGGTGATAATATCAAAGCAAAGATACGACCGATTGTGGTGATAACCAGTAACAATGAGAAAGAGCTTCCGGATGCGTTCTTGAGAAGATGCTTCTTCCATTACATCAACTTCCCTGACAGGGAAACCATGCGCTCGATCATTGAAGTTCATCATCCCAAGATAAAGCAGGATTTGGTCAAGGAGGCCATGGAGATATTCTTCGATGTGCGTAAAGTCCCGGGACTAAAGAAAAAGCCTTCGACTTCGGAATTGATTGACTGGCTGAAGTTACTGATGGCGGACGATATACCTGAAGAAATATTGCGCAATCGCGATACGTCCAAGGCAATTCCGCCGCTGTACGGAGCATTGGTCAAGAATGAACAGGACGTGCAGTTGCTCGAAAGACTGGCGTTCATGAATCGTCGCCAGAGCAGCAGTCGCGAAGGCCGAGGGTAAGTAATGCTGATTAATTTTTTTCTGGCGCTGAAGAAAGCCAGGATTCCGGTATCAATAACTGAGCTGTTACATCTGCATCAGATTCTGAAAGCCCGGCTGGTTTACGCTGATCTTGATGAGTTCTACTATCTTAGCCGCATGGCGCTGGTTAAGGATGAGCGCCATTACGATAAATTTGACCGGGCCTTCAGCATCTACTTCAAAGGCCTGGAAGATCTGTCCAGTATGATTGCCTCCCTGATACCCGATGAGTTCCTGCGTCGGGAATTTGAAAAATCCCTGACCAGGGAAGAGTTGGATAAGATCAAGAGCCTGGGCGGTCTTGAAAAGCTGATCGAAGCATTCAAACGAGAAGTTGAAAAAGCTGCCCGGGGGGAGGGAAAAGACCCGGATGGAGAAGGCAAAGGCGAGCGGGGTCGTGGTCGAGAAGGTGGCCGCGGCAAGAAAAGAAGAGGCCAGCGCACCTGGGACAGAAGGGACTATAAGAATCTCGACGACAATGTCGAGATGGGCACCAGAGGACTCAAAATATCGCTCAGACGGCTGAGAAAACTGGCTCGTACCGGCGCCGAGGATGAGTTCGATATTGATGGCACTGTTGCTTCCACTGCCAAAAACGGCGGCTTGCTGGATATCATTATGCGGCCTGAAAGACGCAATACCGTAAAGGTATTGTTATTCTTCGATAACGGCGGCTCAATGGATGCGCATGTAAAAGTTTGCGAAGAACTTTTTTCTGCTGCCAAGTCTGAATTCAAACATATGGAAAATTTCTATTTCCACAATTTCCTCTATGATGGTGTGTGGAGACAACATAATCGTCGCATGAATGAACGCCTGGATACGTGGGATATCATGCACAAGTACGCCCATGACTATAAAGTCATCTTCGTTGGTGATGCGACCATGGCGCCCTATGAGATCACGCATGCGGGTGGTAGCGTTGAACACTGGAATGAGGAAGCGGGTGCAATTTGGATTCAGCGCATGATGGATACCTATGAAAAGCTCATCTGGATCAACCCGACGCCTCAGGATACCTGGGAATACTCCACGTCGGTAGCTCTTACCAAAAAACTGGTTGATGATCAGATGTACCCCCTGACTATCCGGGGCATTGAGGAGGGTATGAATTTCCTGAGTAAATAGGTATATGTTGGATTACGCCCTGCGGGCTAATCCAACCT
>JASJXV010000152.1 GCA_030123805.1 Gammaproteobacteria bacterium | reverse complement strand
CTACAGGTCTGTTCTGTCCCCTTGAGTATTTTAAATGCCTCCGTCCCCTTTTTTATGTTATCGCCCGGGGATAAGACCCGAGAATCTTGACTTCCAATGCATCTTCATTGATCTCCTGCAGTACTTTCTGGAAGGATTCATCTGTCTGGTGTCCTGCAAAATCAATAAAGAACACATACGACCACATACCGGTGCTGGAGGGCCGGGTTTCTATCGATGTCAAACTGATGCCGTGGCGATGAAAAGGTTCCAGCAGGTGGTATAAAGCACCGGGTCGATTCCGGGTGGAAACCATGATCGAGGTTTTGTCATTGCCGCTCGGGCCAACGTGTTCCCGGCCGATGATGAGAAATCTGGTGGTATTATCTGATTTATCCTCAATCTTGCTGGATATTATCTTCAAATCATACAGTTCCGCCGCCATCTCACTGGCAATCGCTGCAGCGCCCGACTCCTGGGACACCTTTAAAGCCGCTTCCGCATTACTGGTAACGGCAATTCGCGGCACTCGGGACCAATGACCATCCAACCATCTGCGACACTGGGCAAAGGTCTGCTGATGCGAGTATATTCGCGTCACAGACGATTCATTGGCCTCGGCGGCGATCATGAAATTATGATGAATTCGAAGTTCTACCTCGCCACACACTTTGAGGGTTGAATCCAGAAAATTGTCGAGGGTGTGATTGATGACCCCTTCGGTGGAATTTTCGACGGGAACCACACCATAGTTCGAGGTTTCTGCCTCCACGTCCTTGAATACATCGTCCACCGTGGGCATGGATTTGTCGTTGACGCCTTCACCAAACTGCTTAAAGGCTGCCATCTGGGTAAAGGTCCCGGGAGGACCCAGATAAGCAACGGTCAGTGGCTGTTCCAGCGCCAGGCAGGCTGACATTATCTGTCTGAACAGCATGGCAACCTTATCATCCGAGAGAGGACCGGGATTATTCTTTATGAGATTTCGCAGTACCTGTGCTTCCCGTTCCGGGCGATAAAAAACAGGCTCCACGGCGTGCTGTTTTTTGACTTCGGCAACATCCAGGGCAAAGGCGGCGCGCTGATTCAACAGTTGCAGCATGTTCAGATCGACAGCATCGATTTTGTCACGTAGCCGGCTTAATTGTTCCGCCTGTGGATCCTGTGCCGGTTTGGCTTTTTCAGGTTTGCTGTGGTTACTCTTTTCCTGGCTCATGGCTGTCCCTGGCAATCACGCAATAGTGGTTTTAGCAGCTTGCTATGACGAATATCCGAGGTCAAGCCCAATTTCAGGGCATCCAGGGACCGGGCGCAGGAAATTTTGGCTCATTCCTCTTCTTCATACTGGGATTCTTCGGGCTCATCGACCGGCTCCAGACCAACCAGATGCTCCCCGGATGACAGTCTGATCAAACGCACTCCCTGGGTATTCCTGCTGAGTAATGAAACTTCCTCGGTACGAATCCGGACCAGAGTACCCTGATCGCTGATGAGGATCATCTCATCCCCTGCATAGACCTGCACTGCACCAACAATGGGGCCGTTTCTTACACTGGCTTTCATAGCTATCATGCCTTTACCACCACGATTAATCACCGAGAAGTCGTCAATTTTAGTTCTCTTGCCATAGCCATTTTCACTGGCAATCAGTATCTGCCCATCGCCGGGGATTATCAGGGAAATGACTTTCTGATTTTTCCCTAGTCTGATGCCTCTGACGCCCCTGGCGGTTCTACCCGTGGCACGTACATCCGATTCCTTGAAGCGGATGGTTTTGCCGGAACTGCTGAACAGCATGATATCTTTTGTGCCATCTGTCACCGCAACACCTACCAGGGCGTTATCCTCCTCCAATTCGATGCTGATCAAGCCGGTGCTGCGAGGTCGGGAGAAATGCATGAGTGGCGTCTTCTTCACGGTGCCATTTTGAGTTGCCATGAATATGAACTGACCTTCCACATACTCATGGACAGGCAGTATGGCCGATATGCGTTCATTCTCATCCAACGGCAATATGTTGATGACAGGTCGGCCTCTTGCCGTTCGGCTGGCCTGAGGTATCTCGAATACCCGCATCCAGTACACTTTTCCCCTGTTTGTAAAACATAGAATTGTGTCATGGGTTGAAGCGACCAACAGGTGCTCTATAAAGTCCTCATCCTTTACCGAAGAAGCCGATTTTCCTTTTCCACCGCGTCTTTGCGCCCGGTATGTGTCCAGCGGTTGCGTTTTTGCATAGCCACCGTGGGATATGGTCACCACCATTTCCTGTTCTGTAATCAGATCTGCGGTGGTCAGATCCTGCTGCGTAGCAACAATTTCAGTGAGCCGAGCATCGCCGTATTCCTCCCGAACGGCTTCCAGTTCGGTGCGAATAATCGACATCAGGTTCTTGGGCTCATCCAGGATCTGCAGGAGCTCTGCGATGGTATCCACCAGCTCTTGATATTCTGACAGCAGTTTCTCCTGCTCCAGACCGGTCAATCGATTCAGACGCATATCAAGAATGGCTTGTGCCTGTTCCGGAGACAGGTAGTAATCGCCGTCATCACGGAGCCCATACTGCTCGGGGAGTTCGTCAGGCCTGCAGGCATCAGTACCGGCTTTCTCGAGCATGGCAACCACACTCTCGGATTTCCAGGCAGTCGATATCAGGGCATCCCTCGCTTCCTGAGTAGTGGCTGACTGCTTGATCAACTCAATGACGCGGTCAATATTGGCAAGGGCTACCGCCTGACCTTCCAGTATGTGCCCTCTATTGCGCGCACGTTTTAGCAGATAGATTGTCCGCCGCGTGACCACCTGCCTGCGATGCAGGATAAAGTATTCAAGCACCTGTTTCAGATTCAGAACTTTGGGTTCGCCATCGACCAAAGCAACGATATTGATACCGAACACACTCTGCATCTGGGTATGCGTATAGAGGTTATTCAGAACCACTTCACCGATCTCACCGCGGCGCAATTCGATGACGATACGCGTGTCTTTGGATGACTCATCCCGAAGCTCCGAAATACCTTCTATTTTTTTCTCTTTGACCAGTTCTGCAATTCGCTCCACCAATTTGGCCCGGTTGAGTTGATAGGGTATCTCGGTAACGATGATGGTCTCCCGGCCAGTCTTCTCATGCACCTCGATTTCGGCTCTGGCACGAATGAATATTCGGCCACGCCCGGTACGATACGCCTGAACAATCCCGGCACGGCCATTGATGATGGCAGCCGTTGGAAAATCCGGCCCCTGAATGTGTGTCATCAAGGCATCGATATCCAGGGCAGGATCATCGATCAGCGCCAGACAGGCATTGGTGACTTCAGTGAGGTTATGGGGTGGAATATTGGTCGCCATGCCCACGGCTATGCCACTGGAGCCGTTTACCAACAGATTGGGTATGCGGGACGGCAAGACTGACGGCATCATCAGTGTGCCGTCGTAATTCTCTTCAAAATCGACGGTATCCTTATCGATATCCGACAGCAGTTCATGGGCAATTTTCTGCATGCGAATTTCTGTATATCGCATGGCGGCAGCGCCATCACCATCCATGGAGCCAAAGTTGCCCTGCCCATCAATTAACGGATAACGCAGACTGAAATACTGTGCCATCCTCACGATCGTATCGTAGGCGGCATTATCGCCGTGCGGATGATATTTACCGATCACATCGCCCACTATTCGGGCAGACTTCATGTAGGGTCGATTGAAGGAATTGTTGAGGTCGTTCATGGCGAACAACACTCTTCGATGCACCGGTTTTAGCCCATCGCAGACGTTCGGGAGGGCGCGACCGACGATCACACTCATGGCATAGTCAAGATATGACCGTTTAAGCTCATCCTCGATATTGATCGGTAATATGTTGCTACCGGATACTTCGTTTCCTGATTCGGACATTTCTTTCAGGCTATTCCAGTTTATTGATAAATCCCATTACACAATCAACGGATGCAGCTTTACAAACTCCTTCTGCCAGAGCATTTTGAATCCTGGGCATAAGCACGGAATCTTACCACAGGTACCCCCACAGAGCATCCCAATCGTGCATTTGCCTGATGCAGATTCGGCCGGGTACAATCCAGACTCCCGAAGCAATGACTCATGGCAAAGGGGCCGCTTAAATGACCGAAACCAAGAAACAAGTTGATACCCTGATCAGTGCCCGATGGATAGCGCCGGTGATCCCGGAACGAACTCTTTTGGAACATCACACACTGGTCCTGCACCAACACCGAATCGTCGATTTACTTCCCGACCAGCAGGCAATACTGCAATATCAGGCAGCGAATCATTTCGAGCTCCAGGACCATCTGGTGATCCCCGGCCTGGTGAATACGCACGGTCACGCTGCGATGACATTGTTGCGGGGCTATGCGGATGACGAGCCGCTGATGGATTGGCTGCACAAGCATATCTGGCCGATCGAAGCGCAATTTGTCAATTATGATTTCGTCAAAGATGGCGCCAGTCTGGCCATTGCCGAAATGCTGCGCAGCGGCACTACCTGTTTCAGCGATCTGTACTTTTTCCCCGATGCGGTAGCGCACGCGGCTGTCGAAATGGGTATTCGCGTGCAAGTTTGTGTCCCGGTAGTGCAATTTGCCAATGCCTGGGCACAGTCCGAAGAGGAGCATATCCACAAGGGACTGGCGGTGCATGATGATTTTCGCAGCAGTGAGTTTGTGCATACCTGCTTTGGACCTCACTCACCCTATGTGGTGTCGGATGCCGGTCTGAAACGCATTATGGTATTGTCAGAGGAACTGGATATGCCTATTCAAATGCATGTTCACGAAACCCGTGAAGAGGTGGAAGAAGCTCTGGCAACAACCGGCATGAGACCGCTGCAACGCCTGCATGATCTGGGATTGCTGTCGCCCCGATTTCAGGCGGTACATTTAACCCAACTTAGCAGTGAAGATATTCATCTTCTGGCGGAAAATTCGGTGCATGCGCTGCACTGCCCGGAATCCAATCTCAAACTGGCCAGTGGCTTCTGTCCTGTAGGGGAACTGCTGGACGCAGGCATCAATGTCGCGCTGGGCACTGACGGTGCAGCGAGTAACAATGACCTGGATATGCTGGGTGAAATGAAGACCGCCGCGTTGCTGGCGAAAACAGTGCATGGCAATGCCACCACGCTGGATGCCTGGACGACACTGAAGATGGCCACTCTGGACGGCGCCAGAGCCCTTGGACTGGAGCATCGCCTGGGTAGTCTGGAAATCGGAAAACTGGCAGATATTGCGGCCATCGATATGAGCGATCTTGAATCGCAACCCATTTACCACCCTTTGTCCCAACTGGTTTATACTCGTACCGGGCACAAAGTCAGTCATGTCTGGATTAATGGCGAGCTGTTGCTTATGGACAGACAGTTCACCCAGATCGATCAGGATCGCATCATCGCAACAACCCGCGACTGGCAAAAGAAGATTGCAGAAAAATGACGGATAACACACCTAAAGCGGCGAGCGTCAATGGCAACGTCGATGCCTCGGAGATTGCAAAGTTCGAGGCCGTGGCGCACCGCTGGTGGGACCGGCAGGGTGAATTCAAATCCCTGCACGATATCAATCCATTGCGTTTGAATTACATCGAAAAACGTGCCGCTCTACCGGAGCGCCAGATTCTGGATGTTGGTTGCGGCGGCGGTGTTCTGAGTGAAGGCATGGCGCACAGGGGCGCCCATGTGACCGGTCTTGATATGGGCGATGCGCCACTTCAAGTTGCCCGGCTGCATGCGCTTGAGAGTGAACTGGATATCGACTATCGGAAAATTACGGTCGAAGCGCTGGCAGAAACACAAAGCGCTTGCTACGACATCATCACCTGCCTTGAAATGCTGGAACATGTGCCGGACCCTGAGTCCGTTATTCTCGCTTGCAAGAAACTGCTCAAACCCGGAGGTCACCTGTTTCTTTCTACCATCAACCGGAATCCCAAGGCATATCTGTTTGCCATTTTAGGCGCAGAGTATGTGCTTAAAATGCTACCCAGGGGAACCCACGATTATGCAAAACTTATCCGTCCCGCTGAACTCGCCAGGTGGCTCCGACGACATGGACTTGCATTGCAGGATATCACCGGCATGGCATTTAATCCGCTGACTCAACAATACAAACTGACATCAGACACGGCCGTCAATTATCTGGTTCACGCCATTCTCTCCAATGACGAATGACAACGGTTTTCAACGGCAGGGGTCGGTCTCCTGGATACCCTCGGAGAATCTGTTGGCTCTGGTGCTACTGCTGGTGGATCTTTTCGGCGTATTTGCCATTTTTAACCTGAGCCACTGGCTGGTCACGGAAGACCCGTCAGTTGATCTGTTGTTGATCTGGAAGCTGGTATTGATCAGTTGCTGCACGTTTCTGATGTACTACCTGCTGGATCTGTATACATTCGATTCCACCCTCAGCCAACTGGGTATGCTGGAACGCTCGCTGATTGGCATGCTGCTGGTTGGCGCTACCATGGCAATATTTGTGTATATCATGGGGCCAGCGTTCATCGGTGGTTTCGTGGGTCGCGGCGTGCTCGCCATGAGTCTCGGCATTCTATGGATGTGGAGTCTGGCCTGGCGCTATCTGATCAATGCCTGGCTGCAATCTCACCGCAGTCAATTGCAATGGCTGGTGATGATCAGTGCGTCTAATCTGGATCTTTTCATCAGCCACTTTCGGTCGATTTACAAGCAGGATAATCTGTTGTTCCTGATCCGGGAATCCAGTGGACAGCGTGAATTGGATCTGGATCCCAATAGTCGCATTGTTGGCGACTGGGACGCTCTTGACGCCACGGTAGAGCGGTATGATGTAGCAGGTGTCATCGTTGTTTCCAGAAGTTCCTTACCCGCGGACCTGGTGGATCGATTACTCAAGATCAGGTTCAGGGGCACACGAATCTACGACATCAATGATTTTTACGAGAAATTTCTGTCGCGTCTGCCGGTATTTAATCTGGATCAAAACTGGATTGCCATGTCTCACGGTTTCGATTTAATCCACAATCCAATGGGGCTGAGACTGAAGCGATATCTTGATGTCAGCATTGCCCTTATGTTGACCCTATTGTTACTCCCGTTGCTTATGCTCACCGCGGTTTTGGTTCTGGTCACATCAGGCACACCGGTTCTGTTCAACCAAATTCGGACCGGTGAAAATGATGTTCCCTTCAGGGTTTACAAGTTCAGAACCATGGTCCAGGATGCAGAATCCGACGGTGCACAATATGCCAGCAAGAAGGATCCGCGCATAACTCCCCTGGGTAAGCTGATGCGGAAGTTCCGACTCGACGAACTGCCCCAACTATGGAATGTTTTAGTCGGTGACATGAGCTTTATCGGTCCTCGACCGGAACGACCTGAATTCATCTCCACCCTGCAACAAAGAATTCCATATTATGATCTTCGCCACACAGTAAAGCCCGGCTTGACCGGTTGGGCGCAGGTTATGTACGGCTACGGCGATTCAACGGACGACGCAGAGGAGAAACTGCAATACGATTTGTTCTATATCAAGAATTACTCCCTTGCTCTAGACCTCTCCATTATCGTTAGATCGATCAAGGTTATTTTGTTCGGGACGGGAAGATGAAAA
>JASJXV010000039.1 GCA_030123805.1 Gammaproteobacteria bacterium | reverse complement strand
CCGTCTCAGCCGAGTTCAGCACCACCGTCTCAGCCGAGTTCAGCACCACCGTCTCAGCCGAGTTCAGCACCACCGTCTCTACCGAGTCCGGAGTCCAGTTCGAAACCCAGCCCAAGCCAGCTTCCGAGCGAACCATCCACACAAGCGTCCTCTCCCAGCGATCCCGGTACTAGTACATCTCCACCGCAAACGGATAGTAAGACCCAGGCCGCAGAAGCAGCTTTAGCAAAAGCGGGAGAACAGCTATCAAAGGCTGGAGAGACACTGCAGATCCCGGAACCTGCATCTCCGACAGGCGAATCCGGCCAAGAACAACAGTCCGCAAGTGCCTCTGCAGAGCAACAATCATCTGATCAGAATTCGCAGTCCAGTCGTGCCGAACCCAGTTTCCCCGATGATCAGGTAACGCAAGCATCCAGTAGTCAGCCCAGTTTCCCCGATGATCAGACTGCTCAGTCTGCCAGCAGTGAAGCCAGTTTCCCCGATGATCAGAGTACACAGGCTTCCAGTAGTGATTCAAGTGTTGCGGATGCACAAAGTACCCGGGAAAGTGGTGCAGAATCCCGTCCTGATCTTGCACAGGAATCGCAACCAACGGGCGCGCCGCAAGATCAGACCAATGGCCAGGAAGGCGCACCGGGAGACAGTCTGCCTGGTGCAGAAAGCGCGTCAGGATTTCCTGATCAGGATCAGCTGGCGGCAGAGATTCAAGCCATAAAAGACGCCATTCTGGCGGCAGGAGATGCGCTGCAAACTGCCAGTGAGACAATGTCAGATCAAACCGGAGACAATCAAACCGCAGAAGGTGCGCTGGCTGAAGCCAGAGTAGCGGTGATCATTGCGGATCAGGAATTGCAGGGCGTTCGTGACGACACCCTGGTGAGCGATGTCTTATGGGAGGAACTGGAGGAAGCCCTTAACAACGCAAACATAGCCATCGTGCTGGCTGGCAGAGTGCTGCAGGAATCAGGTACAGAGTTTCCAGAAATGCAGGGTCCCGGTGGCATACCGGGGGAACGACTCAGGACTCTCGAGGATGAACTAAACGATTCTCTTATTGTATTTGAGGGTCACTTAAAGGCAGCGAAGGACAGCTTACCCGAGCAGGAACAGGAATCTGGCGGCGGCATAATTGCAGGAGAAACTGACGCTGGTGAATTGATGTCAACATCCGGGTCAATTCTGATAGCCACCAGCGAACACGACGAGCAAGCAGAGATGGGTGAATCGGAGACAGTAACTCAAACCGGTCGTATGCCAGGTCCTGGAGAAAAGGCCATGCGGGGAGGTCCACCGCCAGATCCTGATGATATTCCAGATGGCCAGGACGACGATATAGTAGCCCGACAACTCCGCGAAGCTGCAATGACTGAACTGGATCCTGAACTGCAAGAGAAGCTATGGGTAGAGTACAAGAAATACAAAACAGGAATCAGTCGATGAATTGTTTAAACATCAGGAAAACGAATAAACAACCACTGGACGTTCTAACCGCGGTACTGCACGCGGTAATACACACAGTACGCCAGGGCATGTGGATACTATTTTTCCTGCTACCCTCTTGTACGTCCACTCAAGTGATCGACGCAAATGCATCACCCGCTCTGCATTCCGAGGAAGTTATTGCCGAACATCTGTTACTGGATATCGGCATCGTGGTTCTGGATCCGGGGATACCGAAATCCGAGGAGGCAATAGAGAAGAAAGGGATTGTACCTGATGTCAGACGGGCTGAATCACGATTTATCGCATATCATCTGAAAGACACTCTGGAATTGACAGGTAACTGGGGGGCAGTACGAGTGGTTCCTCAGGATTCAACAGTCGTCGATATTAAAATCAAAGGAAAGATTCTGCTGTCAGACGGTGAGATGCTGAAAGCGAAAATGACCGCAACAGATTCAACCGGGCGGGTATGGCTGAACAAGGTATACTCTGATACCGCCAGTAAATTGACCTACAGGCATCGGTTAAAAGAAGATCCATTTCAGGATTTCTACAACGACATCGCCAATGACCTTCTGGCAGCACGCCAGAAATTATCTGCCGACGACCTGCTCACGCTGAGAAATGTGTCTGCTATAAAATTTGCAAAAAGCTTATCGCCCTATGCGTTTGAAGATTACATAGAAGAGTCTCGAGGAGGTAAAACAGTAATTGCACAATTGCCTTCCAGGGAAGATCCCATGTTTGCTCGCATCGAACAGATCAAAGAGCGTGAATACATGTTCATTGATACGCTGGATGATTACTACGCAAATTTCTATCGCGAGATGGAGCCTTCCTACCATGACTGGCGTCAGTACACCTATGAAGAAGCCATCCTGCTAAGGGAAATGCGGGCAGAAGCCAGAAAGCGTGGTCTGGCCGCCGCTGTACTGGTGATAGGCGGCGTCGTGGCAGGGTCCAAGAGTAACAGCTCAGCGGGAAGTACTGCTGCACTTGGTTCCGTGTTGGGAGGTCTCGCGCTGGGTAAGACAGCCCTGGACAAATATAAAGAATCGGAAATTCACAAGGAAGCACTGAAAGAAATCAGCCAATCCCTTGGGTCTGAAATACAACCCATGGTTCTGGACATTGAAGGCAGAACGGTTGAACTCACGGGTACACTGAACGCTCAATACGAACAGTGGCGACAAATACTGAAGGAGATTTACTCCGAGGAAACCGGGCTGGCAATTGAGTAACGCCTGGGAGGCTGTCCGAGATGTCGGACCACGAGAATAGCGACCCTGGTGTGGACCAACCTCCCAGGTTCGGTTTCAACCCAATAGAAAAGAAAATACTATGACTTTGCAATTGCATGATGGTCTGGTGCTTTGTGATCGATATACTCTCTTGCACAAACTGAGGGCAACGGACTCGCATTCCAGACCTGCATCTGGCTCCGGCATTTGGCTCGCTCAGGACCAGCAATCCGGGGATCGAGTCGCAATAAATATCTTGCCCGAACGCGACAACATTGATTCTGCTTCCCGTCAGGAAGCAGAAAAATTCTTTGTGCATGGGCTGGTACACCCCAATATTGTCCGCACACTCGCGGTGGATCACCATGCCGATGGCGCCCAGGTACTGGTAGTAGTGACTGCATATATACCCCGGGCAGAATCGTTTGCAGCGCGCCTGAAAGACCGGTCTGCTGCGCTTGCCATATTGATGCCCCTATTGGACGCTCTGGAGTATGCGCACAGTCTCGGTTTAGCGCACGGAAACCTTTCTGCAGAGACGATTCTGGTAGATGGTTCAGGGTTTCCTCATTTGCTCTCATTCGGTTTCTGTGAACATACTCCCGGCTGGGACGCTACCTCTTCCCATCTGAGTCCGCAGGTAAGGTCAGGAGCGCGTCCCCAACCCATCGATGATATCTACTCACTCGGTACCATTTTGTTCGAAATCTTCACGGGTAATACCTGGAGCGGTCAGTTGCAGGTTGCCGATGTAAATTCCCCGATGCCAGAATCCATCCAGGTTCTCATATCGAGCATGCTCAGTGACTCCTCCTATGATCGTCCCGATACTATACCGGCAATCAGAGCCAGGCTGGCAAACTATCTGAATCCGGAATCCGATCAGAATTCCGGTAGAATTGAGGCAACCCAATTTCAAAAACCGGGTTCTTCCACCACCCTGACAGATGCGGCGCACTCCAATTACGTTCACGCCCCAACGAGAGAGAAACGTACTATTTCAACCGCTGCTGTGATTTCCATATTCCTGGTACTGATTGTGTTGATCGGCGGCGTGTTCTTCTATCTGCCGTCAAAGGTTTCACGCGTAACCAGCCCGGCCACAAATACTCCTGTTACACCGGGAAATGTCTCTGCCACTGCCGAAGCAACTACCGGTCCCGCGCCGTTCGAACTGGCGCAACTTGAACACTTCAAGGAAGAGGCCAGGGCCAGTGCTGCAAAGCTTTTGCGAGAACAGATCTTGCTGGAAGATTCCGGTGGCCTGCTCTGGGCTAAAGATAAACTGGAATCGGTTCAGAATTTAGCTGACACCGGCGACCTGCTATTCAGGGATAAGGACTTCGAAGGTTCCATTGAGAAATATCAGCAAAGTCTATCGATACTTGAGGCATTGAAAGACTCTATTGCCGGCGTGCAATCGGATTATCTTGCCAGAGGACACACAGCTCTGGATAGTGGTGATGCCACCACTGCCATTGACGCATTTACCATTGTGCTGTCCATCGCACCCGATCATTCAGATGCCGCAAAGAGTCTTGCCAGAGCGCAAAGACTGGAGGAAGTTCTTACCCTGCTGGGGACTGCAAGTCATCTGGAAGATGAGGGCCAATTGCAGGAGGCGCTTGCTATCTACAAGAAAGCCCGATCCATCGATCGATTGTGGCCCGCCGCCAACGAGGGTGTTAAGCGTCTCACTGACAAAATCTCTCGACGCAACTTCAATCTGGCTATGTCCAAAGGATTTAGCGAGTTAAGACAAAATAACTTTGAGTCTGCAAGAAAAGCCTTCTCGCAGGCGCAGAAGCTTTTACCTGATTCTCAGCAACCCGCGGATGGACTGCATCAGGTGGATCTGGCGTTTCGGTTGCAGAAAATCGAGCAGCATAAAAAACAAGCCGATCAATTTGTACAGCAAGAGAATTGGTCGGCATCAATAACGGAATATGCAGCCGCGTTGACATTGGATTCGACTCTCACATTCGCACACAAGGGTCTTGAAAAAGCCCATAAGAGATTACAACTTTCAGAAAATCTGGACAAATACATCAAGGATCCACTCAGTCTTAATGACTCAGACGCATTAAAGGATGCGAAACAGAATCTCTACCAGGCAAGTCTTGTGTCCAACCCGGGGGAGATCCTTTCGAAACAGATCACGGCACTATCCGGACACATTAAATTAGCCAGAGTTCCCATTGAAATTGAATTGCAGTCAGACAAACTCACTGACATAGTCGTATACAAAGTTGGACACCTGGGTAAACTGAAATCCACTCGATTGGAATTGTATCCTGGGGTCTATACCATCGTTGGAAAAAGAAAAGGATATCGGGATGTACGGAAACAATTTACCCTTCTCGCCGGTCAAAATACTGCACCTGTCTATGTTCGGTGTACCGAAAAAATCTAGTCCGTGCGCGGTGTAGTGCCAATGAATTCTAATAACGATACCCTCGACAAGGCTCTAAAGATTCCGGATGCGTCTCCTGCAGAAGAGATGAATGTGATTATTGAGCCAATCAGCTTCAAAAAATCAGCTGTAACGGGCAAACGACGCGAATTTCATTTTCGTCCTTTAACTGTCTCTGTTCTGCTGACTTTCCTTGTCCTGGCGCTCATCACATGGTTTATGTTTACCGCCAGAGCAGTGAAGTTTGAGATTGAACCTGCTCGAGCACCGTTCACAATCCAGGGAACCTGGCCAACCTGGGAACTGGGCGGCAGATATCTTATGCAACCAGGCACCTACGCCATAACAGCCAAACAGACGGGTTACTATGATCTACAGGAAACAGTCACAATAAACGCTGCTGCAGACCAGTCATATGCCATGATAATGTCCAGGCTTCCGGGAATTCTGACGGTCACAACAGAACCTCAGACGGATGCTGAATTGATCCTGGACCAGCAAAACATGGGCCGCATTCCCTTGACCCTTGATGCAGTTGCTGCTGGTCTGCATGATTTAAGTATTATCTCCGAGAGATATTTAACTTACGACACGCAGGTGGACATTACGGGGAAGCGAGCTCACCAGTCACTAACGATTGAACTGATGCCAGCATGGGCCGCAGTTGAAATTGCTTCCAATCCTGCAAACGCTGACATTATTGTCGACAATGAAGTTGTCGGCAAGACACCTGCCAGTATCGATATACTGCAGGGAGCCAGAGAAATAAAAGTCAAGCTCAGTGGTTATAAAATCTGGAACACCCGGCTGCAAGTCAGGGCTTCAGAAAATCAGTCGCTACCCTCGGTGAATCTGATTAAGGCTGATGGCACACTCGCGATACGCAGTAATCCGACCGGGGCGAGTATCACAGTATCAGGACAATACAAAGGCAATACGCCCCTGGACCTGAAACTTGCTCCCGGTGAATCCTATCTGGTTTCACTCTCAAAGGCGGGTTATCAATCCAACAGCCAGGAAGTCTCAATCGAACCGGACCAGGACATCATGCTGGACCTCAAACTGGTTGCCGTCCTCGGTGTGGTCCAGTTGGTGGTTACACCCGACGGCGGGGAACTATTCATCGATGGAAAATCCTATGGTGAACCAAGTCAAAGACTGTCGCTGATAGCACAGAGACATCATCTTGAAATACGTAAACAGGGTTATGCCACCTATGCCACTACCATCACACCAAGGCCGGGGTTTGATCAGCGTTTGCAGGTCAACCTCAAAACCGTCGCCCAGGCCAGGACAGATTCTATTCCGCAGACCATTGTTACCGCATCCGGGCAACAGATGAAATTCGTGGTGCCTGCAAAAATGACACTGGGTGCTTCCCGGAGAGAGCCGGGCCGAAGATCCAATGAAATTGAAAGGCAGGTGGCGCTGCAGAGACCTTTCTATATCAGTGTGTTTGAAGTCAGTAACAAGGAATTCATCGATTTCGATGTTTCACACTCTTCAGGCATGATCTCACGGGTACTACTCGACCAGCAAAATCGCCCGGTTGTCAATGTCAGTTGGGAACAGGCAGCGGCATACTGTAATTGGCTAAGTAAACGGGATGGCCTGCCATCGGCCTACATTAAGGCAGGCGGTAAATGGCGGGCACTATCGCCCCTGAATACGGGATATCGTCTACCTACAGAAGCCGAGTGGGCCTGGGTATCGAGATACGCGGGTATGGACAAGGTGCTTCGATTCCCGTGGGGTGACGCTATGCCACCTGAAAAAGGCTCTGGAAATTATGCGGATGAATCTGCTCGCAATCTGGTGAACTACTATCTCACGGGCTACCAGGATAACTATCGTGGCACTGCCCCGCTTGGCTCTTTTTCTGCTAACCCACTCGGACTGTACGATCTTAACGGCAATGTGGCGGAATGGATGCATGACTATTATTCCACCTCACTAACGCCCAGAGGTGTAGTATTGATTGATCCAGAAGGACCTGCAGAGGGAAAATCCCATGTGATCCGGGGTTCAAGTTTTCTGCATGGGCGTTTCAGCGAACTTCGCTGGACTTTCCGGGATTATGGTAACGATGGCAGAGACGATGTAGGATTTCGAATCGCACGCTACCATGAACCTGTCGAAGCCAATGAATCCTGATTCTCACGAGAGTCTGTCGGGCTCAGGTGTCCGAAGCGAGGACCAATGACAAACCAGCACTCAAGCCTGAACTTGAAGCAGCCGCACACCTGGTATAAGCGAAGCAACTCAGGAGCGATTGGTTTTTTATTGTGCATCGGCATGCTGATCTGGGGAACTACAGGTGCAGCACAAACCAGTGAGCATCCTCCGGACTTGACGGTGGAGACGGCAAACCAGGAGTCGGGCATCGCAATCACGCAATCGGTTAGTCCTGAGAACGCGGCTGACGCTACCGGGCAGAAGTTACCCGGTAACGATGTTGCCGCGCCAATAGCCGAGGCTAACGCTGATGAACCTGCGCCAGATCAAGGTCCATCGCGCAGGCCTGGCAGGCTTACTTCGGCAATAGAAAGATTTACCCCAACGGAAGAGATCAGCGCCGATAATGCTGTACCCTTTCCGGTGGATATTTAAAGAACCCAGCCATATTCCGGATGGATTTATGAACAAACACCCGCCTGTTGAATTTATTTTCCAACTATTTTCGCTGATCATTTCGATTATTATCGTGCATGCCGTCTATGTCACGATAGTTAGACCGAATGCGGCGGCAATCATTGCAGAACAAGCCATTCAGATCAATCAAAATCCAGACTACGTCGAGGAAAGATCCTTATATGTTGTGATCAAGGACTTTGAGCAGGAATCCTGTTTCATACTGATGTTCTGGGCATTTTCGCTGATGGGTTATAAAGCTTACGCCAGCACCCGGGAACGTAAAATCCTGCAAATGAACTTTATACCGATCAATCCGGGCACCAGTATATTGCCCGAGGATGCACGTGAATACTCTCGGCCAATACAGGCCCTGAGTGAATCGGATCAAGCCTACCTGCTACCCAGAGCTTTGCTGACGGCGCTGCACAGATTCAGATCTACAAGAAATATCCAGGATGTGTCCAATTCGGTGAGAGCGGTCTGTGATTCCGAGTCGGACCGGCTGGATTCGGAATTGTCAATGATTCGCTATATTGCCTGGGCAATTCCGTCCATCGGATTCCTGGGTACCGTAAGAGGCATTGGACAGGCTCTGGGACAAGCCAACAAAGCCGTACAAGGCGATATAGCAGGGGTGACGCAGAGCCTTGGTATCGCTTTCAACTCTACATTTGTCGCACTGCTCATCAGTATTGTAATTATGTTCCTGCTGCATCAGTTGCAGTTGACGCAAGAGCGCATAGTTCTGGATACCGAGAGCTATGCCGACAACCGACTGATACAACATCTTCAAACCTAGAGTTAAAATGGGAGATCAATCTTGGCTCTGGCTATTCTTGAACTAAATGACGCAGGGATACAGGCATCGGTAGACGGTAATCTGATGCTGAGCAGTCCGGCTTATGCAGTCGTGCACGAAGATCAACTCTATGTCGGTGAAGAGGGTCTGCAGAAAGTTCGCCTTTACCCCGGGTGGACAAATAACAAATTCTGGCAGCAACTCAACACGGATCCGATATCCAATGGCACCCATCAAATACGCCACCATGCTGATTTGGCATTTTTCCATCTGGAACAGATATGGAAAAAAATCAATTCCGGTGCGGACGAAGTTGTTTTTGCAGTGCCCGGTTCCTTCGATTCAAAACAGCTGGGTCTGTTGCTCGGTATAGCCAGAGAGTGCGGAATTCCCGTCGTCGGGCTGGTGGATTCGGCACTCGTTGCCGTTGTGGAACAGCAGCCGTTTAGAACTGTGATGCACCTCGACATCCAGCTACATCACATTGTGCTAACAGTTTTTCAACGTCAGGAAATAATTACTCGCCAAGAGTTTGCAAAAATTACTGAACTGGGACTGACAACTCTTTGGGACAGGTGGGCAAACATCATCGCTGATGTCTTTATTCAGAACACCAGATTTGACCCGATGCATGAAGCCGGTACTGAACAACAGTTATTCGATCACCTGCCGGAATGGATAAAGGATTTCTCTGACAAGAAAGCACAAGACTATACATTGCAACTGCATCAAACCAGCCACTCCGTTTCAGTATCTACGGAAAAACTACTGACCGCATGCGCCAATGTCTATCCACAAATTGTGCAGCAGATTCGCAATCGGATCCCGGAGGGGCAAACAGTGCAACTCTGCCTGTCGGATCGTTTTAAAGGCTTTCCTGGCCTGTTGGACTCCCTTAATCTGTTGCAGGATTGTGCAATCGTCCAGTTGAACAATATGGCGGTAACAGCCGGTATTCTCAACCACCTGGATACAATTCGTTCAGAAAGTGACGCCTTGAGCTACATCACACATCTAGCGGTCGATGCAACCGCGGTTGCAGCAATAAGTAGCAATCACAGCCACGCAATTGCTACCCACCTGCTGCTCGACCACAAAGCGGTGCCTTTGGGAAAGGTGTTCAAACTTGATTCGAATCTTGTCCACGGAGTTCGGCAAACCAGCGATCAACCGCAATGTACGATATATTTTCGAGGCACCGAACTGCTTCTGCATAATCACAAACCAGATGGCACACGTGTCAACAACAAAATGGTTACTGATCACATCAGTTTGCAACCCGGTGATAATATTCAGTTGGGAGACCAGATCATCCATCTTATCAGCGTAGCAGGCGATCATGGCGCCTAGACGAGATATAAACGTCTTCAGTTTGTCCTTTCTGGATATCATGTCATGTGGATTCGGTGCCGTCATACTTATTTATATTATTATTAATCACGCCACAGAAGTAACCTCACAGGAGCTGACCAGGGAACTCATGGAAGAAGTTAGCAAAATGGAAGAGTTTGTTGAGGATGGCAAGGAGCGCATGATAATTCTCAGAAACACCCTGACAGAGACAGAGGAGCAGACTGTTACCACCGACGGATTAGTCCTGCAGATAATAGAAACCATCAACGAGTTAAGAACACAACTGGCGGAATTGGAATCAGATTCCTCGCGTAAGAATAAATCAATTGAAGAGTTAAAAATTGAACTCAAGGAACTCGAAGAAGAAACAAAGGATCTAAGGGGCAGTGTCGGAGGTCGGGAATCAGTTGGCAGGGCTGTGCGTTCCTTCGCTGGTGAGGGAGACAGGCAATATCTTACGGGAATGAGAATCGGCGGAGAGCACATACTCATATTGTTGGATGCATCAGCCAGCATGCTTGACGAAAAAATCGTTAATGTCATTCGCATGAGAAATATGTCCAGGGAACGACAACTCGCCTCCACTAAATGGCAACGCGCGATTCGAACAGTGGAGTGGATCGCTGCTAATATACCTGGCAAAAGTTACTACCAGCTGTATACATTTAATACCCGGGTACAGGCAACCATCGCTGATTCCACCGGCCAATGGTTGAAGGCTATCGATGGCGTCAATCTTGAACTTTCAATAGAGAAACTCAAGCAAATCGTTCCTGAAAAGGGTACCAGTCTGATAACCGCGTTTAATGCAATCCAGGACCTGAAGCCATTGCCGGACAATATCTATTTGATCATCGACAGCCTTCCCACTCAGTCTGATAAGCCACCCAAACGCACAACGGTTACGAGCAGAGAGCGGGTACGTTATTTCCAGGAAAGCCTGAATCAGTTACCGGCGGGTATCCCCGTGAATGTCATACTGTTTCCCATGGAAGGGGACCCACTCGCCACCCCGACATTCTGGCAACTGGCACAAGTCACGGGGGGATCACTATTAAGCCCTCCGGCAGATTGGCCATAGGAGCCTTGACGTGAAACGCAGACGAAAAATCGAAGGTGTCAGTGTCGCGTTCATTGACGTCATCAGTTGCGGCTTTGGCGCACTGATCCTTTTGTTAGTCCTGACCAAGGTGTTTGAGCCGGTAGTAATAGAACAAACCATGCAGGATTTGACGTCCTATCTCGCCAGACTTCAGGAAGAGCTGCTCAAGATAAAAGGGGAAACGCGAGAACTCAATCGTGAGATGCTTTACAAAGAAGACATGGTTACAACCAGGAAAGAACGACTGGCACGAGTCAAAGGTGAACTGGCTGCATTGAACAAGCAGTACGAATCAACTTCACAGAGCACAAACATAACCAACCTTATCGAGGGGAAGCTGGCACAGGCAAAACAGTCTCTGACCAAGGAAATGAAGCGCTTGCTGGCAGATTACAAGAAAGATCTGGATAACGATACTATCGGTGGAATTCCCGTGGATAGTGAGTACGTCATATTCATTATCGATACTTCAGGTAGCATGTTCAACTACGCCTGGCCCCTGGTTCGACAAAAAGTCGAAGAAACACTGGATGTATATCCCCGTCTTAAAGGCATTCAAGTAATGAATGATATGGGTAACTATATGTTCACGCAGTATACCAATAACTGGATACCAGATACCCCTGCCAGACGCGCAGCAATCTTGAAAAGACTAGAGACCTGGAACTCATTCAGCAACAGCAGTCCTGTTGAGGGTATTACCAAGGCAATAGCCACTTTTTATCGTCCGGACAGAAAAATCAGTCTGTATGTGTTTGGGGATGAATTTAGTGGCCGTTCAATTCAGCGAGTTGTAGATGCCGTCGATAGAATCAATCGCGAAGATGCAGAAGGAAACCGACTGGTGCGTATTCATGCCATTGGTTTTCCGGTCCAATTCGCAAATCCTCCCCAGTATCAGGATACCGGCATCAAGTTCGCAATTCTGATGCGCATTCTGTGTGCAAGAAATGGCGGGACATTTGTGGGATTACATGATTTCCGTCTGCTCTGAAAAGCAGTGCTCAGGCAGGGGAACACCAACAACTCTGTTAGGTTACCAATTGATTCGCGCAGTATAGGTGACTTTCAAAGAACCTCTGCCGGGAACACTGACCTGGTATTCAATTGTGCCAGAGTCCACTTTGCGATGCGGATGACTCTCTTCCGTTATAATCCAATCGCCTGATATAGGTTCTATCAGGGTCACCTCCTGCATCGTATCCTTGTGATTGCGTATTTCTATCCCGTAGCTGACTTCAGATTCTCTCTCACCCCGCTTTCGGAACGCCGTCTGTTTTCGCTCCGCTACTACATCAAATGAATGCCCCATCGCCAGGTCAATTTGTTCATCTCTGGCGGTGCGCTTAATTCAATTCTCAAGTTGCAGAGTCACTATGGCATTTGATGTACGAATTTGGGATTTTCTCCGCCTTTACCGGCAGTGAAATGACAAGGCTGAAGAAGAAGTTATATAATCTAACGGCGATAGAAGTCCGACTATCCTGGTTAAACCTATTATCAAATCAAAATAGGTGTGAATATCACCTGGGGAAGCCCTGCCTGCAAACCTGCCATGACCAACAATTCTACCAAACGACGGGTATTCGGCTTGCAGATCCTGAACTCCTCGCATCGGGACATAAGACGCCTAAAACAGGCAGGACATGTGGCCGAGCTGCACGGCAATAAATTCTGGAACTCAAGCTTCCTGTTAATGAACCACCTCAAAAGGCATCCGCTTAAAAAGCACTCAAGAGTGCTTGAAATTGGCTGCGGCTGGGGATTACTCGGAATATATTGCGCCAGGAACTTCTCAGCCAGGGTAACGGCAGTGGATGCCGACAAGCATGTTTTCCCCTATTTGAAACTGCACAGTGAACTAAACGGAGTCAAGATAAAGGCCGAACAGAGCTCTTTTCAACACCTGACCAAAACCTGGTTATCCAAATTCGATGTTATCCTGGGATCAGATATCTGTTTTTGGGATGACATGTCCATCGCTCTCTACAACCTGATAAGACGCGCGCTTCAGGCCGGGGTCAAACAGGTCATCATTTCTGATCCCTGTCGGCCTCCATTTACCGAACTTGCTTCCCGTTGCCAGGAAAAACTGCCAAATGCTCGCACAGTTTCACGTCGCATGAGCCATCCGGTGAGAGCATCCGGCGAACTGCTTATCATCGACAATCGGTAGCTGACAAAGACATGTTTGCAGCTGTTAGGGACATAGTTGGTGCAAATTAAGACCCCTAATTCCAGTTATTATTTGTCCATTTAAGGACAATTGCTGGGGATAGTTATCAAGGATATCTGGTACTGCCGCGCACAAGTGCACGCGCCGCCGGTAAAGACATAGCAGCCAAAGCAATGATGAACAGCGGCCAGTTGAAAGCAGTCGGCCTTGCTTCACTTATGGCCTCGATGCCACCGGGTAACGCCTGCAGTGCATCGAACATGAACACATAGAGTGCGAGTAATACACCGACTCCGGCCAGGCTCCATTCAATGAGTGTAAAACGCAGCGACTCACCTTGCGCTGCCTTAATGACAACCAATCCGCCACCAACGACCAGCAAGCAGGCAATGAGCAGGGGCGACAGTACCGGTCCCCACCAGGGTAATGGGATTAAGAACAGCAGATCCCAATCGAACAACGACTCCGGCCAGTCGATGAAAACTACTAACCAGACATAGTAAAAAATGTCCCACATACCAAACGCGAATATGGCATATCCAAACCTGTCCAGTGCGCGTTGCCCTGAAATCCAGCCAATAATAATCAGCATCATGAGCGTGGCGGCTTCACGCCCAATCTCCATCGGGGTGTATTGGTCAGGCAGCACTGGCATATCCACAAGCAGATCATTTATTTCATACAGTGCCCGCAGATAGACGACGATGGCGGCTTCGATATAGGCCATGGTGATTGAAAACAAACTGACCGCTATCAAATATTTTCGCGCTCGTTCCATGGTTGTGCCCACTTACCTTGTGCTAATGGATTTTACATGGATAATCAGGGCTTAGTAAAGTTGGCTACTATTTTGCCAATCATTGAAATGGCCGGTTCTGGCACCTCGCGCAAATCGCAAACCAGCCCAATCCGGTTCTACACTCAATGGGGTACACTGCGACGATCCGCCGCATAAGTGGTTAGGCGACGTGGATGAAGCGAGCATAGAATTTTCAGCGGGAGGAAGAAGATGATTCACACCTGGACCAGAATTTCAAGCTTAACTGCTTTGCTGCTGGCATCATTTACGTATGCGGCCGACGTTAGCTTTTTCATCACGAGCGTGGGCCCCGGCAAGGGTGCCGATCTCGGCGGGCTGGCGGGCGCAGACACCCATTGTCAAATACTCGCCAAGACTGCTGGTGCAGAAAACCGTACCTGGCGAGCTTATCTCAGCACGAGTGCGACCAATGATTCACCCGCTGTAGACGCACGGGATCGCATCGGCGACGGTCCCTGGTACAACGTCGAAGCGGTGATGGTCGCAGCCAACGTCAACGAGCTGCACGGGGACAACAATCTAACCAAGCAAACCGTACTCACCGAAGGTGGGGCGATGGTAAATGGTCGCGGTGACAGCCCAAACCGGCACGACATTCTCACCGGATCCAACCTCGATGGCACCGCGCCGGACCAGGACGGCACCTGTGGCAACTGGACGAGTAACGGCGAGGGTAGCGCGCTTGTGGGACATCACGATCGAACCGGAGGAGGGGCCAATCCAACATCGTGGAATTCCGCGCACGGTACCCGGGGCTGCAGCCAAGCGAACCTGCAGAGTACGGGCGGCGACGGATTGTTCTATTGCTTCGCCACCGATTAAAGGCTCCACTAATGCCTGAGAAGGAGCGTCGGATTACAGCCGGCGGATTCATTCGAGCTACAGAGAGAGTGTCGGATTACAGCCTGCGGCTTAATTCGACCTACAGTGCTTGAGAGAGTGATTGCAGCCTGCGGCTTAATCCAACGAATGTATCCAGGTTATGTACCAAGCAACTCAGACCTAATCTCCCGCCGCAGTAACTTGCCTGTTGCAGTATAAGGCAGTTCATCCTTGAAATTAATAACCTGAGGTACCCGTGATGATCGCATCTCACCTTTTACCCAGTTCTGCAGTTCATCTTCAGTTGCCTGTTTGCCTTGTTTCAGGACGATTACCGCCGCAACCGCTTCACCCCACTGTTCGTCCGGAATGCCTACAACAGCCACATCAGCCACTGCCTCATGCTGCAACAATACATCCTCGATTTCTCCGGGTGACAGGTTTTCACCACCACGAACAATCACGTCATCAAGTCGACCTTCCAGGAACAGATAACCTTCGGTATCGGTATAGCCTCGATCTCTGGTAGGAAACCAACCTTCATCATCGGTCAGGCTTCCAAGCCCCCTGTATTCACCGGACACTTGTTCCCCGCGAACGTATATTTCACCACTGTCATCTGCTGGCAGAGGTTTACCGTCCGGGTCCCGAATTTCGATTTCCACACCCGGTAGAGGCACTCCTACGGAAACCAGGCGACGGCGCACATAAAAATCATCGCTGGTCATCGCTTCACGATGTTCCTCTGGTCCAAGTATGCTGATGGTGGAACTGGTTTCCGTCAATCCATAGGCATTGGTGAAGTCAGTTTCAGGGAAAAGCTCCATGGCTCTCTCCAGTACAGAAAGTGGCATCTTGCCACCACCATAGGAGAGGGATGCCAGGTGCGGCATGTCGGCAGAACTCTGCCCTTCCAGGGAATCGACAATCCGCGCCAACATGGTCGGCACCACGAATGCCGTGGTAATGCGCTCTGATCGAGCTAACTCAACCCAGGCGTCAGCAGTAAAATTCGCTAATTGAACCACCCTTCTCCCGGAATAGACGGAACTCAGAACGGCTGTGATCCCTGCTATATGGTAAGGCGGCACGCACACCAGAGCAGCTTCATCCTCGGTTGCCGAAGCGAATTCCACTGATCCCAAAATATAGGAAACCATGTGTTTTTGCCTCAGAACGGCTGCTTTCGGCTCACCTGTTGTGCCGCTGGTGAACAACAATACGGCGACATCGTCCGGATCCATGGACCATGGGTCCGCTTGCTCTGAAACAGGAATCAATTGACTCAGAAACTGCTTCCTGGTCACGACGGTAATATCCGATCTATCAGAGTAGGTTGTTGCGCGGTCTTCCTGTGTCACCAGATAGGCGGGTGTTATCCGGGCCAAAAGCGCATCGATTTCGGAACCCGTAAGGCGGTAGTTCAGTGGCACGAATGGCAAACCCGCCCATGCGCTGCCGAATAAACCAACCGGCATGGCGAGGCTATTAACGTCCAGTATGGCGAAATGACTACTACCAGACGTCTGTGCGGTCAAGGCTGCCTTACCGCTACTATCAAACAATTCCTGGTAGGTGATTGATGCGCCGTCATCAGAATTGGTGAAGGCAACCCGGTCGGCGAAGACAGAATTTGCCATCTCCAATAACATCATGATGTTCATTTAAAGTCCTGTACTGCAGGGGAACTAGTCTGATTTAGGTAATTTCTTGGTGTCTTTTAATAACAGCGTATCCCCATCCAGGGCGAGTGAACCTTCACCGGGTTTAATACAGAGTACTTCCACCTTAGCTGCAGCATCAATGTAACGTTTGCCAATTTGCACACCCAGTTTATGCGCCTCATCAATGGCACCTTTTTCAGTGTCACTCGCTGCATCCGCCATGGGGGCACCACCGCAGGTCAATGCCGCGCTGGCATCAGGTGCAGTGATGACCATCACCTCCGCATCGCATACCGTGCTCTTTAATCTTGCGCCTGTCTTCAATTGCATCTTGTCATCCTTTGTCTGTCACTTAATTAGATACACCGATTCTATGTCAAAAACGGGTGCCGGATAAATACTTCCTAGGTCAGGATACCAGACTCCTCTGCCTTTTGGATCTCATCTGCAGACATTTCAAGCCAATCCTGCAGAATCGCTGTGTTGTCCTCTCCGATTTCTCGTGACCGTGCATAGACGTCGCAGGGAGTTGCTTGAAAGCGAATTGGCAGTCTATCCGCATAGGTCGCACCAACCGTGGGATGGGGAGAGTCAATTGCATGCAGAAAACCGCTGCGTTTAAGCTGCGGATCACGCTCGACCAGGTCAATTGCATTCTGCACTATACCCGCCGGAACTCCCGCTTTCTGACACTTCTCCATTACCTCTGTCGAATCTTGCGTTACCGTCCATTCAGCCACACCCTGGTCAAGACGTTGCAGATTTTCGACCCGGCTGCTAGCCGTATCAAAGACAGAATCCATGGCCCATTCGGGGCGTGCCATCAGTACCTTAAGCGCTTCCCACTGGCAGTCTGTCATACAGGCAATCGCAACCCAACGCTCATCTTCTACCGCGTCTGATAAGGCGCCGGCGCAGGGATAACAACCGTGCGGAGCCACTTCATCATAGGGCAGTTTATTGCCCATCGGTCGTGCTGCTCTAGCATTGGCAAAGTAGTCAAGCAATGCAGGACCGGCGAAATTGACACCGACTTCGAACTGGGACAAATCGACGCGTTGCCCTCGACCGGTTCTCTGGCGAGCTTCCAATGCGGCCAGTATCGCTACGGCTCCGTGTAAGCCAGCCTGGTGATCGTTATAGGAAAAGCCGATACCGATATCCTCTCGGCCCGGCACGCCTGTCAGGTGCGTCAAACCGGACAAGGCATGAATTGTCGGTGCATAGGTGACAAAATCGGACCAGGGTCCACCCTCCCCCATGCCCGACATCTGTACATAGATAACCTCCGGATTTGCTACCCTTACCGCATCATAGCCAATTCCCCAACGTTCCAGCACTCCGACCGAGAAATTATCGATGACCACATCCGCCTTTTCACAAAGTTGCCGACAAACCGGGCGACTCTCCTGTTTCGACATATCGAGGGCCAGGGCTCGCTTGTTGCGGTTCCACATCAGGTAATATGGATGGCCGGGGTCGTTGGCACCTATAGCGCGATCCACCGAATTAACTTTAATGACATCCGCACCCATATCGCCAAGCACGCGGGTTGCAAATGGGCCCGCCAAAACGTGAGTGAAGTCAAGAATTCGAATCCCTTCAAGCGGTCGGGTCATGGTGCACCCTCCCAGCCGATATCGGCAAGTATGGACTCCCCGTCTGCTCCGGGTCCTCCGTATGGACCCAGGGACCAGGGCGTTTCGCTGAATCGATACGGAGCACCGGGTCCAGTCGTCTCCACGCCACCCATGCTATAAGATACCCACCAGTCCCGGGCTTTGAGTTGCGGATTTTCCGCCACTTTCTCTATGGGCAGTACCCAACCGTAGGGTGAATGCCGGGATTGAGCCTCGAAAAAGAGCTCCTCCACCTCACGAGTAGACACCCACTTCCGCAACACCTCCATCACGCGTTGCACCGTCTCTACCAGGTTTTCCGGATCAGCGTATTTTTCATCGAGAAGATCCTCGTGGGCATCCTCCTGTACCAACCACAGCAATTGGGTCTCCAGATCGGGGGTCGGTGTCACCATGATCGCGCCACCCTGGGCTTGCATGACGGCGTAGCCATTTGACCAATGCAAGCTTCCCCGGCGGGGTAGCCCTGGTATTGTGGTTGGCAACAGATCATCATACCAGTAGCACATGAATACCTGTTCAAGGCAGGAAGCAATACACTCGTGAACCGAAACCTCGACTCTTTGGCCAACTTTGGTCTGTCTGACATGGTACAAGGCGCCGAGCGCGGCAATAGCAATATATGCCCCGGATACCATGAAGTTCAGCTCACCGAACCCCTTCAGTGGCGGTGTGTCCACGTCTCCCGTGGTGGCACAAAATCCTCCTAACGCTCCGGCGACGAGATCAGGTGCAAGGTACTCGCTCCAGGGGCCATCACGCCCAAAGGACGTTGTATCCACCACGATAAGTTCAGGACGTCTTGTTTGAGCTGCATTGAGATCAGCCGCATCAACACCAAAGGATCTGTCACAGGCCAGCACAATATCTGCTCTCTCAACGAGTCTTCTCAGTTGCTCGCTACCCTCGTCGCTTGAAGGATCGACCGCAAAGAAACGGCGGTTCGAAGCAAAGAACGCGTGCCAGAGCGATGTTGTCCCCTCCGGCGTGCCAGCCTGATGCGGACCCCGTTTACGCAGTGGATCACCGTCAAGAGGTTCGGGCCGCACGACATCAGCCCCAAGATCAGCGAGTAGTTTTGCCCCGTATATTCCCCGCTCGTCGGTAAGATCCAGAATGTGCACGCCTGCCAGGGCGCCCTTGCTATCGGTCATTGTTGCTCCTGTAATGGTATTGCGCTGTGCGTCTTTTCCGTCAGCGCCAACGCCTCAGTATGTAGTTTAACTATGCCAGGAAAATTGCTGCGGTTTGCGTCCCGCCTGAGGATGAATTAACACATTAACGAGTGCCGGTCCTGAAAATGCCATGGCTTCATCCAGTGCCGCGCGCAATTCTGCAGGGTCGGTCACGAATAACCCTTTGCCTCCAAATGCTGCCATCATCTTGTCATAACGTGCACCGGGAGTCAGAGACATGGGAAGCATTGGTTTGTCTTCAGGTAACTTGTCTGTGCCAACACCAATACCACCGTTGTTGAGGACAACGATTTTGATTGGCAATTTATAACGGCAGGCAGTTTCCACTTCCATACCGGAAAACCCAAATCCTGAATCTCCTTCAACAGCAACAACGGGTCGATCCGGATGCACCACGGCAGCTGCAATCGCAAATCCCAAACCTACGCCCATGGTGCCGTAACTACCGGCATCCAACCGCGCTCTCGCCCGATTGTTAGGTAACTGTGTTCGCCCAATATCCATGGTGTTGGCTCCTTCACTAACAATAATGGCATCGTCCGGCATCCATTCCCGAACATCTTTGAGTGCCCGATAATAATTCATCGGAATAGCATCATCGTCAATCATCGGCTGTATTGCTGCCTGGTTTTCTTCAGCCTTCTCCTTTAGAGCAACCCGCCACTCTGTATCCTCTGGATAAAACCACTGCCGGTTCTCAAGGCTGTCGTTTAGTTGACCCAGGATCGCCTTACCATCACCCACCAGCGCCACCTCTGCCGGAACATTATGACTAATCTGCTCTGCCAACAGGTCCAGTTGGACGATCCTGACATTTTTGGAAAATCTCTGTGGCGAACCGAAATGCATGATCCAGTTAAGTCGGGCGCCTAGCAGGAGGATTACATCTGCTTCTTTTAGCGCCAGGGTGCGTGCAGCCCCCACAGACAATGGATGGTTATCGTCGACGACACCCTTGCCCATTGGGGATGCCAGGAACGGCACCTGGGTTCTTTCGATAAACTGCCGAACCTCTGCTTCGGCCCTGGACCAGGCCATTCCCTTGCCAACAACTACCAGAGGCCGCTGCGCAGATTCCAACACGTCAAGCGCAGCCTCCACATTTTCCGGCATTGCCTGGGGTCTGGGTAGTTCTGCAGGAATGGTCGCCACTTCCCTGACATCCTGCTCTTCAATTTTCTGCAGAATGACGTCATCCGGCAGATCGAGATACACCGCTCCCGGACGACCATACAGTGAGGTTCTGATCGCCTGTTCGACATAGAAGGGAATTCGTTTAGCGCTTTCAACACGGTGGGCATACTTACAGAACGGCGTAGCCGCCAAAACCTGACGTTCTTCCTGAAATGCACCCATACCATCCTGATAAGCTGCCGATGCACCGCCTAACAGAATCATGGGCCAGCAATTGGATTGTGCATTGGCCAGACCGGCCAACGCATGAATTACACCTGGCCCTGAAACCACCAGACAGGCCTGGGGACGCCCGGTCAGATAGCCTGCTGCCTGAGCGGCGTAACTGGCTGCTTGTTCATTACGCATACCGATATAGGTCATTCCTTCCCGCTGCGCAGCGATAGCTATGGGTACTACAGGGAATCCCACGATTCCGAACATATATTGCACGCCCTGCTGTTTCAGGTTGCGCGCGATAAGCGTGGCACCATTGATTGTCGTCATAGTCCGTCACCTACAATTTGTCCATTTTTTTAGTTTGGTCAGAACCTGGGGAACCTCTAAATAGTGCCTTTCCGGACAAGAACTAATCAGTCAACTTACGCTGGGCACGGTCTACAAATTGCTTCTCATCCACTAAATATCTGATGTGAACTCCTTTGGATATGTCTTCCACAGCATCCGATGCGGACACTTCGAAAGTCAGTTTGCGACCCTCCACTGCTGTTAGCTTTGCGGTCGCACTCACTTCCATTCCGACCGGCGTTGCTGCCAGGTGACTAATATCCAGCCTGGTCCCAACAGACGTCATCCCTTCCTCCAAATTATTTTCGATTGCAGCAACGGCAGCTTTCTCAATCAACAGAGCCAATTCCGGCGTTGCGAATACCGGGGCACTGCCACTTCCCACATGATTAGCCAACATGGTTTTGCTGATTACTTGATCGATTGTTGCTGATAAACCCGGGGTGGGTGACGCCATTTAACTTTCTCCATCAAAAAATATACAACCATTGCCGAACAGGCGTGTTCTTGAAATTGCTTTTAACCCCATCACGTATAGGTGCTGCCCTTCATGCCTGAGCCGATATCCTGACGCATTACCACGTTGACCAGGGCTGGTTTACCGGAGGCAAAAGCGCGTTCCAGCGCGGGTCCAATCTCTTCGGGTCGTTCGCAGTATTCGCCATGGCCACCCATGGCTTCCACAATCTTATCGTATCGAGTGAAGTTAAGTTTAGTGGCTACCATCCGGTTAGCACCGTAGATGGCTGCCTGGGGCCTGGCCATCTGACCCCAGATGCCATCAACTCCGACGATACCCACAATCGGCAGATCGAATCTTACTGCTGTGTCATACTCAAAACCGTTGAGGCCGAAGGAGCCATCGCCATAGATGATAAGTACCCGTTTATCCGGTTTCGATATCTGGGCAGCAAGCGCGAAAGGCATGCCCACACCCAGAGTTCCCAGCGGACCGGGATCCATCCAGCAATTTTCCTCTGGTAACGGCAATACTTTGGAAGCCTGGGCAACGATATCACCGCCATCACCAATCAATATCACATCCTTGTCTGCAACAAAATCACGAATCTCGCGACACAACCGCAAAGGATCTATGGGCACCTCATCTGAGTCCAGTTGCGCGGCAAAGGCCGCCTCCAACTCAGCCTCCCTTGCAATCAACTGATCGCGCCAATCACTGTGATCAATGCTGTCACCTCTTTGGTCCATAACCTGCATCATCATATTGAAGCTGGCAGCCAGGTTTCCGACCACTGCGGCATCTGCCGAGCGGTTGGTACCAATAAGTTCATTTTCAACATCGAGTTGAATGATCCTGGCATCAGCCGGAATGGTACGGCCGAAACCAAGCCTGAAATCCAATAGCACGCCAGCGCAGATGAACACATCACACTGTTTAATCGCTTCCTTGCGCACTCGATTCATTAATTCCGGTGTACCGGGCTTTACCGTCCCCCGCCCCATGCCATTAACAAAAGTGGGAATATGGGTCTTTTCAATAAATTGTTGAATGGTGCTGGCAGCATTGGACCATTTCACGCTGGTCCCGGCCATCATTACGGGTTTTTTTGCCGTCTTCAGGACATCCAGGGCGTACACCACATCGGACTCAGCGGGCATCAGCACCGGAGGTTGCGGTCGCATCTTTGGAAAGCGCACATCTTCCCACTCAACTTCCCTGCTGAGCACGTCTATGGGGATTTCAAGAAATGCAGGCCCCGGATTGCCGGAAACTGCAATGCGAATTCCCATTTCAATGTAATCGGGTATGCGCTTGGTGTCGTAGCATGTATCCGCCCACTTGGTAATGGGCTTCATAACACTCACATGGTCCATTTCCTGAAGCGAACCACGGCGAAGATTATTGAAAGGTCCCTGACCGCCGATCACCAGAATGGGACTGTTAGCACGCCAGGCGTTGGCAACTCCGGTTACACCATCCGTGACGCCGGGTCCTGCAGTCAACACGGCACAACCTATCTTGCCGGGATTCAACCGACTCCACGCATCTGCTGCATGCACAGCAGCCTGTTCATGACGAACATCAACGACCTTGATACCTTCATCAAGACAGCCATCATAGATGGCCATCACGTGACCACCACTCAATGTAAATATGCACTCAACTCCGGCTTCTTTGAGAGCTCTCGCCGCCAGTTTTCCACCATGAACCGCCATAAATCACCTCAATTCGTAAAGTTATCGAATATTTTCAGAGTATCAAAAAAAAGGGGCCGGAGGCATTAAATTTAAAAAAAAAGGGG
>JASJXV010000151.1 GCA_030123805.1 Gammaproteobacteria bacterium | reverse complement strand
GGCGACCCCGTCTAGGCGACCCCGTCTGTTCACGGACAGCTTCCTTGAGTATTACCCGTTATTATGGAGCAATAGCATTATGACCTTATCACTGAAAGATCCCTCTCTCTTTAAAAACCAGGCCTATATTGATGGCAGTTGGGTCGATGCGGATGATGGTTCGACCTATGAGATACGAAATCCGGCTGATGGCACGGTAATAACGGCAGTTGCCAGAGTAGGTGCTGCGGAAACCCGCCGGGCCATATTGGCAGCAGCGGCTGCCATGCGGGAGTGGAAGTGTCGAACGGCTAAGGAAAGATCGAATATTATGCGACGCTGGTACGAGTTGATTATGGAGAATCAGGAAGATCTGGCCATCATCATGACTGCTGAACAAGGCAAGGTTTTAGCAGAATCGCGCGATGAGATTGCTTATGGTGCGGCGTTTGTGGAATGGTTCGCAGAACAAGCCAAGCGTGTGGACGGCGATGTCATACCCGGACCCTCGGCAGATAGACGCATTGTATGTATCAAACAACCGGTTGGCGTGGTGGCGGCAATTACGCCCTGGAATTTCCCAAATGCCATGATCGCCAGGAAAGCTGCACCGGCCCTTGCATCGGGTTGCACGATCGTTATCAAACCCGCTTCAGAGACGCCCCTGTCAGCCTTCGCCATAGCGGAATTGGCCGAGCGGGCGGGCATTCCCGCAGGCGCTATCAATGTTATCGCAGGCGCTACCAGTGCCATTGGCGCCGAGTTGACCGGAAATCCGATTGTTCGCAAATTAACCTTCACCGGTTCAACGTCCGTCGGCAAGATGCTGCAAGCACAATGCGCTGCCACTATGAAGAAGACGTCCATGGAACTCGGAGGTAACGCCCCCTTTATCGTCTTTGACGATGCTGATCTGGATGCTGCTCTGGTGGGAGCGATGGCATCCAAATATCGCAATGCCGGTCAGACCTGTGTTTGTACCAACCGATTTCTTGTGCAGTCCGGTGTTTATGATGCGTTTGTTGAGAAACTGATTCAAGCGACCAGGGCGTTAAAGGTGGGTAATGGCATGGAAGAGGACGTTACCACCGGTCCCCTGGTTAATGCGAAAGCAGTAGAAGAGGTTGACAAACTGGTACAGGATTCTGTTAAAGTCGGTGCCAGGGCTGTAGTTGGAGGCCACCGGCTTGAATTGGGGGAATGCTATTATCAGCCAACGGTCCTGACCGAAGTCACTCCTGATATGCCCGTTTATCGTAATGAGATATTTGGCCCGGTTTCACCGGTAACACGGTTTGAAACAGAGCAGGAAGCTATAGATATGGCTAACGATACGGAGTTCGGGCTAGCCTCCTATTTTTATACACGAGACATAGGACGTGTGTGGCGGGTTGCCGAGGGGCTTGAATATGGTATTGTCGGGATTAACGAGGGCGTGATTTCCAATGAAATGGCACCCTTTGGCGGTATCAAGGAATCCGGTTCAGGTAGAGAAGGTTCCAAATACGGTATGGATGATTACCTTGAGATCAAATACATGTGTATGGGCGGGTTGGATAAGTAACTAATTAGAAATTGGTCTTGAGGGGAGAGTAGTGGCAGTAGAAAGTACTAATGGTAGTCAGAATGCTGAAGAATCAGGAGAGGTAACAAAGAGTTACAGAAGATACGTTCTCTTCGTGCTGGTCACTGTCTATACCATTAACTTTGTCGATCGCCAGATCCTGGCAATATTGCAGGATTCCATCAAGGCGGATTTGAATCTGACCGATACCCAGCTGGGTCTTCTGGGCGGCGTCGCTTTCGCTATTTTCTACTCCACTTTAGGCATACCTCTTGCTGCCTGGGCGGACAGATGGATTCGGAAAACAATCCTGGCACTCTCGTTAGCCGTATGGAGCGGGATGACAGCCCTGTGCGGTCTGGCCGCCAGTTTTGGCTGGCTGTTAGCCCTGAGAATCGGTGTGGGTGTCGGTGAAGCGGGTGCCAGCCCACCCTCGCATTCCCTGATTTCCGACTATTTTCCTCCCCACAAAAGAGCTACCGCGTTATCGATTTACGCTCTGGGGATTCCCATTGGCAGTGCCCTGGGATTTATGATCGGTGGCTGGGGCGATCAGTTACTGGACTGGCGAACTACCTTCATGCTGGTGGGTATTCCCGGCATTTTGGTAGCGTTTGTGGTGCAGTTTACATTGAAGGAACCCCGTCGTGGCATGTCCGATCCGAACCATGTTCACAGAGAGGCGGATAAAGCTCCGCCAATCAAAGTTGTATTTGCCACACTAAAAACCCGAACGGCATTCTGGTGGCTGGCATTTGCTACCGCTTTCCACTCTCTGGTTGGCTATGGTTTGGGTGGTTGGAACGGCTCATTTCTGCGTCGATTTCCTCACGATCTTGATACAGGCGTCGCGGGAACATGGTTGGCAGTGCTGGGAATTCCCGCCGCGTTGGGCACTTTTTTCGGGGGCTGGGCCGCTGACAAGATTGCCGAGAAGACCGGTGAAGATCGGTGGTACATGTGGCTACCGGGACTGGCAACAATCGCCATGTTGCCGTTTCAGATGATTGCCTACAGATCAGACAGTACTTATCTGACACTGGCCATGATGGCGTTCGCGACGTTTCTTGCTTCCATGTATCTGGGGCCAGCATTCGGTATAACCCAACGCCTGGTTAGCGTTCGAATGCGAGCGGTGGCAGCAGCTATTTTGCTGTTTGTGCTGAACATCATCGGCATGGGCATTGGCCCCTGGTTAGTAGGTGTTCTGTCCAGCTCACTCTCGGGGGAAGGTGGCTTCAGCTTTATCACGGATATGGTTATTACAACGTCTGGCAGTGCTTTCGATACATCGGAATCACTTAGATGGTCACTGTTCTCGGTTGCCATGTTTAATATTGTAGCTACCACCTGTTATATATTCGCGGCCAAATATGTACGCCGGGATCTGGAAGCTGCCAGGGTGTGATTTGGCCCATCAGCTGCCGTTGCTCCGCCGAAGCTGGTTCCAGGCGTAATAGATTCTGGTACTGGTGGTGATCCAACACATAATTCCGAAAATAGTCGCGAGAATAGCGAACCAGGCGGGGAACAGGCAGAGCAAAACAAACAGGAGAATGGTTTCCGTTCCCTCTGTCAGTCCACCCAGATAATAGATCGATTTTGCACCACGAAATTCGGTGCTAAGATTGTGTTTGGCTGCAAATATGGCGAAAGCCAGAAAGGATGAACCGGTACCGATAAAACTGAAGATCAGGAACGCTGCGTAGACAGCCTGGTCCGGATTGGCTATTGCGAAACCGAACACAATGGCAGAGTAGAATATAAAATCCAGCACAATATCCAGATACGCACCAACATCGGTAATCCCGATTTGTTTCGCCACGGCACCATCAAGACCGTCCATTAGACGATTACCAAGAATAACGACCAGTGCCAGTTCGTAATGGTGAAAACTGATCAATGGCACTGCTGTCATACCGATCAGGAACCCGCTAATGGTAATAGAATTGGCAGACAAGCCTGCTTTGACCAGGCCTGTGGCGGCCAGATTCAGTGCGGGATCAATCAGGCGCCGCAACCGTGCGTCGATCACAATTTAATACCTCCGTCCCCTTTTTCCGGCGGCTCCACCTGTCCCGGGCGCCCTCTCTCGTCCGTGAGCCAGGGTCAGGAATACTCTGCCACCTCTGTTTTGACATCCTGAAACTGTAATTGATTCAGGGTGTAGTAAATTCCCTTCTTCTTCATCAGCTCATCGTGCGAGCCGACTTCCTTCACCGCACCATGTTTTAAGACCAGTATACGATCGGCTTCCCGAATGGTCTGCAGTCTATGTGCGATCAGGATGCTGGTCCTGCCTTGCATCAGCTTTTGCAGGGCGCGCTGTATTAATTGTTCAGTTTCGGTGTCGATACTGGCAGTGGCTTCATCCAGGATCAGTATCTCAGGATCTGCTGCCAGCACCCGGGCAAAAGCCAATAGCTGCCTCTGTCCCTGGGAAAGATTTTGACCTCGCTCTACCAGCTGTGTGTCATAGGATTCAGGCAGTGTTTCGATGAACGTATCCGCGTTAACCAGTTTTGCTGCCGCTATGGCTTTTTCTCGGCTGATACTGGGGTTACCCAGCATAATGTTATCCAGAACGGTACCGGAAAATATATGAAAGTCCTGTAAAACAACACCAATTTTACGCCGCACATCCTGGCTGTTGATCTGATTGAGATCAATATCGTCAAGGAAGATGGTGTTATCCGGGAAGTCGTAAAATCTGCCAAGAAGTCGGATCAGTGTGCTCTTACCGGAACCGGTAGGACCTACCACGGCAAGTTTCTCTCCTGGAGGGATGATGATGGATACATTGTTCAACACCGGTTGGTCATCATCATCATAGGCGAAGGTCAGATTTCTGAATTCCAGTTTGCCTTGTATACGCGCAGGTAGTTGCACTGGATTTTCCGGTTCCTGCACCTGCTCCGACCAATCCAGGGCCTGGAATATTCTTTCGGCGCTCGCCATGGCCCGAAATAATACATTGTATTGTTGTCCCAGTGCTCTGATGGGGCGGATAAACATGTCAACAAATTGCGTGAACAGTATGACACTACCCAGAGAGATGGCATCTTGAATCACGCTGCCACCACCAAACCAGATGATCGCGGCCAAGACCATGTTTACCATATTGTCCATGAATGCGCCGTAGCCAGTTTCCAGAGAAATAGCATGCATTTCGCGATTGCGATTATCGCTATTGATTTCGTTGTAAACAGCAAAGTTGTGTGCCTCTCGATTACTCAACTGCACGACCGCCATGCCACTCAGATTCTCTTGTAAATTCTGATTTAATTGAGAAACCGAGTTTCGAATCTGCCGGTAGACTGTACGAGTTGCCTGGCGGAAGAACCACGTAATAACAGCGAAAACAGGAATGGCTAGCAATAGATAGCCAGTCAGTGTCATGTCAATTGCCATCATCAGAGATAGAGCAACAAAGAAAGGTACAAATTCACCCACTAACATTCCAATCCCCATAAAGAGTTCAAACAGGGCTTGAATGTCATTGGTCACGCGAGTCATTATCCGCCCGACTGCGACCTTGTCGTAAAAAGAGGAGGGCCTGTGTATCATGTGCTGGAACAGATCGTGGCGCATATCACGCAACGAATGCAGCACAGTTTTCGCGAAGGTAATGCGATGAAAATGATACAGAATATGACAGCAAAGGGTGAACACCCCATACAACAGACACGCCGACACAATGGGATCGAATCCCGTAAGCTGTTGTAGTCGGTTGTTGAACTCGATCATCCCGAAATCAGGGAGAACCAGGCTAGTGTTACTCAGAATGATATTGTCGATAACAATTCGGGTGATAATAACGGGCAGCAGAACTGCCAGAATTGAAGCCAGGCCCACCAGCGCCAGACTGAAAAGCCCCAAATTGCGATGTGGTTTCACCCACTCTAGCAAGCGTCTCAACAGTTGCATATTGACGTTCTGCCCATGTAAATCGGCATCGAAAATCGCGTGATCCAGTTTTTCCGACTTCCTGCTACGCATCGTCGAGGACCTCTGCCTGAGTCACAGGCGCATGATCCAGGTGACTGGTCATGCGCCCATATCGACTCTGGGCTCTTTCCAGTTCTGCATAGAAACCATTGGCTGCCAGCAGTTCTGCGTGGGTTCCGGTTTCTACAATCTCACTTTCGTCCAGAACGATAATACGATCTGCATGGCGGGCGGTGGATACCCTGTGAGAGACGATCAGAGTCGTCATCTTGTCTCGTAGTGCTTTCAATCCAGACAGAATGTGCTCCTCTGTTTCCGTGTCGACCGCAGAGAAACAATCATCCAGAATCAAAATCGGAGCTTCCCGGATCAGTCCCCTGGCCAGAACGGTCCTTTGTTTTTGACCACCAGACAGCGTGACGCCTCGTTCCCCAAGAATTGTGCCAAGTCCTTCCGGAAATTTTTCTATAGTCTCGGTTAACGCTGCCGCCTGGGCAGAATTCCAGATTTCGTCGGCGGTGCGATTCGGATTATCGTAAGCTATGTTGTCACCAAGGCTGTCTGCAAACAGAAACGGATCCTGCAGCACCATGCAGACTTGTTCTCTGAGGGTAGCCAATGGAAAGTGGTTGATCGGATGACCATTCAACAGGATTTCACCGCGGGTCGGTTCAAGCAGGCGCACAAGCAGGCGTAACAGCGTGGATTTTCCGGATCCGACCCGTCCCAGAATGGCTATCATCTCACCCGCTTCAATCTCAATGTTGATATTTTTGAGAGCGTATTTGTCTTTATCCTCGTATTGATAATAAATATCGTGGAATGAAATATGCCCGGACAATTGGGGAAACCAGGCGCTGGGTTGGTCCTGAATTTCAGGTTCTGTATCAAGAATTTCGAATAGTCGCTGCGTTGCCGAAGCTCCCCGTTGCCATTGGGTAACCAGAGAACCGACTTCCCGTACCGGCCATAGCAGCATGCCGAGATATGAGAAAAACGCAACGAATGTGCCAAGGGTGATACTGCCACTGGTCACCAGATGACTGCCATAGCCGATGATGATCAGAGTACTCAAGCTTGCCAGAATTGGCATGTAGGCGCCCAGCAGGGAAGTGTTAGTAAACAGATTCAGATTGTAATCGGCAAATCGCTGGTTGACCGCTTCGAATCGATTCACTTCCTGCTGCTCCTGGACCATTGCCTGAACTGTTCGAATACCATTCAGATTTTCCTGCACAAAGGTAGAAAGCTCCGAGAATCCTTCCTGCACCAGTTGTGATAAATCATAGATTCTGGCTGAATATCTTCGCGCCACGATGGAGATTATGGGCATGGGAAGCAGCACCATCAGGGTCAATTCCACCGACAAATTGAACATGAAGGTCAATCCCACGACCGCGGTGAAGATTAACACCAGTGTCATCCGTGTAGCACCAGCGATGGTCATACGAACCAGGGCAATATCATTTATAGCTCGGGCCATCAGGTCCCCAATACTGTAGCGGGCAAAAAATCCAGGTCCCTGTTTCTGCAGATGATCGTAGATTCTGTTGCGCAGGTCGTATGCCGCCGTCATGCCGATGCGGCGGATCATGATGCGACTGAAAATAGTTACAATCATCTGTGCAATGACACAGACAATAATGGCTACACAAGGGAATACCAGCGCCTCCATGGCCTGATCGAAGTCGATTTGACCGCTGCCTGATTGCTCGACTCCCGAAGCAATATTGTCTACGCCTTGTTTAATCATGAGCGGGATGATCGCTTCCAGGATACGAGCCGATAGCAGACCCACCATGCCTGACCAAAAAGGCAGGGCATGTTGTTGAATATAGGGCAGAAGGCGAAACAGGGGTGAATTCATTGATTTTAGTGTATCGAAATCAATTAGCTAATACCAGCCGAATGGCTGGTTCAGACTTGTCCATTTAGTAAATTCACTGCAATCTCAGTTCGCCAACGACTATAGAATGTCTCGTGCAGGCTGCTGATTGATGCTGACCGGGGCGGCTGGCTTTGGGGCTATTCCGACACCGCGGTTTCACCATTGCCGGTGGGTCGAGTGAAGTACAGTACAACATAATTACCAGGGTGGTGTTGGGATAGTAGATCGTTTGGCAGAGCGTTGGATTACGTTGATGTC
>JASJXV010000150.1 GCA_030123805.1 Gammaproteobacteria bacterium | reverse complement strand
GTCATTCGGAACAAGTTTTTCAGATCCCGATATCAAGACAGACCTGAGTTTGAGCCGATACTAGACGTAGCGCGCCAGCTGTAATCCACTTGAAACTCTGATCAATCAGATTGGCGCGAATGAATTCGCCACACATCAATACTTTCCGGATGGTTTGCTGCTCCGAGGTTCGCCGTGAAATCATCCAACCCCGGATATTTGCTACAGAAAAAAAGATGCGTCAGGCAACTGCAGTCTGAAGCCCCCAGGCCAGATACCTCTGCATATTTTTGTCTGTTGGATTGCAAGCCAGCCGCCCATAGGCATTCGTCGGAACTGTTGCTGTAGGAGTACCAGATTGCTACGACAGGCATGCGTGTGGTCAGATAGTCAATGTGCCAATGACACGGCTTGGTCATTTTTAAATGCCTGGAAACTCTGGCTTTCAGTCCACCCGGACCTCTGGCTGAACCTGTATAGATGTAGTAGCCAGGCATAAATTCAAAAATTCCAACCTTGCCCACACGGACAGACATGGATTGCGGAGATTTCAGTATCAATGCGTAAGTGCCGGGAGCAGAATTCATTTGGTTTTGTCTACCCAAGACAGGTCGATGCATCACATAAGGAATCAATCGTATGGTAATGGTATATTGTCTGGCCTGGGGTGTCAGGACTATATACTCATGCGTTTTATACCTTTTGTAATCTTGCTTCTCTCATTTACCACGCAGGCTGCTGGGCCAAACTGGTCAGAAGTAGAAAAAGAAAGCGTGGCTAATCTTGTCGCACTCATTCAACTGGACACATCTCAGCCAGAGGGTAACGAGATAATAGCGGCCCGATACCTGCGGCAAGTCCTGCATCAGCAGGGTATTGCTTCAACTATTTATGAATCAGCACCTGCCAGAGCAAATATTATTGCTCGTTTAAAGGGAAACGGCACGCATGATCCGTTACTGCTTCTGGGACATTTGGATGTAGTTGCTGTTGAACGAGAAAACTGGTCCTTTGACCCCTTCTCCGGAATGATTATGGATGGCAAGATTTTCGGTCGTGGAGCTGCTGACGACAAGGAGGTGGTCGCCGGTACTCTCGAGATATTCATGTTGTTAAAAAGGCTGAATATCTCCCTTAATCGTGATGTTATCTTTCTTGCCGTTGCCGATGAGGAAGGTGGTGGTGAACTGGGAATCACCTATATGGTGGAGCATCACCTGGATGAAATTCGCGCAGAATTCGCAATTAACGAGGGGGGATGGGGATACATCGACCCTGCAACGGGCGAGTATACGCGCTTTAATATCAGCACCGCAGAAAAGACGCCACGCCGAGCCAGACTGATCGCAAAAGGGTTGGCGGGTCATGGCTCAGTTCCAACCAAAGACAATCCTATCGGCGTCTTGTCGCGCGCTGTGGCGCGTATTTTCGACACGCCACTACCCATGCGACTGAATGAGACCACGCGCGCTTTTTTTGAGCGACTGGCTGCCAGCAGTCCGGAAACGGAAGCTGAGATTTATCGTGCTATTCTGCAACCCGATCCATCTCCGGAAATACAGGATCGACTAAGAGCACTCAATCCCAGTTATTACTCCATGATCAGAACGTCGATTTCACCCACTATATTTAGAGGTGGTTATCAACGCAATGTCATTCCATCTACAGCGGAAGTAACCCTGGATATTAGAGCGCTTCCCGACGAGGACCCGGATAAGTTATTTGCCGCTATAGCGAATATTGCAGGGGAACCAAGTATAGAGATTGTGCCTATGAAAGTCACACGCCCGGCGCACTTTCCTTCTTCGCTTCAAACTGAACTCTTTCTTACCCTTGAAGAGGTGTTAAGGGAAAGACACCCCAATGCGATCATTCTGCCTTTCATGAGTACGGGTGCTTCAGATTCGGCTCAATTGCGGGCAGTTGGCATTCCGACTTATGGTTTTGGCGCAGGTAGCATTGTCGGTGAACAAACCGGTGTGCACGGTAATGACGAGTTTCTGAGAATCGATGCATATATGGAGTATATACGCATCTTATGGGAAGTGGTGAGTCGCATTGTAACTGCAAGCTAATCGTCGGATTTAGACTTGCGAGATCATATAAGGCAACGCATACTAAGTATGGTCTCTCGGAGAAACCGGTTCTATGAAAATTACGTTTTACGGTGTGCGGGGTTCAATTCCAGCACCTGGATACAACACTGCAAAATATGGTGGTAACACTTCATGTGTCTATATCGAGCTGGAGAATGGGCAGGATCTGATCCTGGATGCCGGTACCGGCATTCGGCTTCTGGGTGAGAAGCTAAAATTGACTGACTGCCCCGTTAACATCTTGCTTTCTCACCCCCACTGGGATCATATTCAGGGATACCCGTTTTTTGCTCCGATTTATCAGCAAGGAAGACCAATCAGGGTGTTCACCACATTGATCAATGAACAAGAACAGTTGTTCTCACTGTTTGACCAGATGGATGGTGCCAGTTTTCCTGTAGTGGCTAATGAGCTGCCTTCTAACGCAACCTGCTTGTTTGATAACATCAAAGCGATATTTCCTGAAGATAGCGTGCGAGTTAAAAGAAAGGAACTCAACCATCCCGGTAGAGGTTCTGCGTACAGGATTGAGGAAGACGGCGCATGTTGCGCTTATGTGACCGACAATGAACTTATGCCCCCCAACGAAACCGCCACTTCCTACGACGAATGGGTTGAATTCTGCAAGGGTGTGGATGTACTCATACATGACGCCCAATACGTGGAAGCAGATATGCCGCACAAGCATGGTTGGGGTCATTCACTGGTATCACAGGTAAGGCAATTCGCCGTGGATGCTGAAGTCAGGACCCTGGTTATGTTTCACCACGATCCGGACCGATCCGATTCCCAGATCGATTTTATTCAGCAGGATAACCAGCAATTCTTCCGTGGTAAGCGTGCTCCTTCAATGAGTGTGTGTGCGGCGGAAGGTATGCAGATCCAGGTGACCCCACGCCAACTTGCCGGAGAAGCTGTGATCGAGGTTTTCTGAGCTGGACAACCTCCTGGATGCGTCTTATCTGTAATTAACGCCGGGTAATACACACAACATTTCATACAAGAGATTGGCTGCCGTCAATGATGTGTTTCCAGACAGATCATAAGGCGGCGAAACTTCCACCAGATCACACCCCACGATGTTCAGGGAGCGGCATCCTCGAACAATTTCCAATCCCTGATGAATGGTCAATCCGCCTATCTCGGGCGTGCCTGTACCCGGCGCAAATGCTGGATCCAGTCCATCGATATCAAAGCTGATATAAACCGGTGATTCACCCATCATCTCTCTGACTTCTGCCATTAAGGGACTAAGTGATTTATACCAACACTCTTCTGCAGTCGCGATTCTGAAACCATGCTCTCTTGGCCAATCAAAATCGTCGGCCGCGTAACCGGTACCACGTAATCCAATCTGTACGACTTTATCACATAGCAACAATCCTTCCTCTACGGCACGACGAAACGGTGTACCGTGCGTAATCTTTTCGCCAAACATGGCATCATTAATGTCAGCATGGGCATCCACATGAACCAGACCCACAGGTCCATGTATGCCATGCACGGCACGAAGTATTGGCAGCACGATAGTGTGATCGCCACCGAGGGTCAGCGGTATGCAATGATCCGACAGAATCTGGTGATATGCGGATTCAATCAATTTTACGGAGTCCTGCAAACTGAAGGTGTTAACCGCTACATCGCCGATGTCCGCTACTTGCAGACTGTCAAACGGGGCAGCTCTCGTTGCCATATTGTAGGGCCTGAGTAGGGTCGACTCTGCCCGGATTTGACGCGGACCAAATCGTGCTCCGGATCGATTTGACGTGCCAATATCCAGGGGCACCCCAACGAAACAAGCGTCCAGATCACGGCTTGAGTCTGCAGTGGGCAACCGCATCATGGTGGCTGGTCCACCAAATCTCGGCATCTCATCGCCACTTAGTGGCTGGTTATTGTTACTGGTCACTACTATGTATCCTCGACTGCGTCTCGCATTATATCCATCAAATGCGTCTTCCCAGGTTTTGCCCTGGTCCTTTGGCACGCCTGATTCTGGTTACATCTGCCTTCAGTATACAGTTTAACTGTGTATGCGAGTACCAGGGTAGCTACGGGCACGGGTGCATACGCCTCTCATTGTGGTTGCATAATCAAATAGCAGGTTCATACTCTGACACTGCGCTACCGACTATAATTACATGCAGTCTTTTCGGACCATGCACCCCATACTCCAGCACCATCTCGATGTCACCGGTGCAGGATGGACTGGAAATGAGCGTCAAATCTCGGGGCAGCAGCATCCCTGATGCTGTTCTCAATCGGTCCCAGATCTCCTCGTATACGCCAACCAGATTCCTGACATCGAGTATGACGATATTGGTTTCGGAAAGAAAATTCATGGTGATGGCATGAGTATTTGATGAACAAACAACCAGGCTACCTGTTTCTGCAACCGCACCGTAGCACGCAGTTATTCCAACAGAAATACTTCGCTTTGCCTGCCAGGTTACAAATTCCAGATTTGAATCCGTTCGCCAGGGGATTCCCAGCTGTTCGGCTTCCTCGTCAAGACACACTTTTTCTCCCAGATTATTTTGCTCCAGATAGTCGGATATCGCTTCAGGTACTTTCTGCAGAGAGTCCACCTGTATAACAGACCCTTGCACCATGGTCAGCATGGTGGTGAAAAGTTCGACCAGTTCTGCATGACTCTTCTTACCTCTGGCAGGAATAGTATTTCTGCTGTGCATCGAGAGCCAGCTGTCTATATTACTGCGCCGATCCTCAGGACTGGATGTCGCTGCCAGCCGAACGCTTATTGCCTTCAACAGGTGCTCGCGACTACTCATGTTCGTTTCTTCCATTGCGACATAAAACTCCCGCTTCGGGATACTTTCATATCTCTGTGTCTGGTCCAGCCACTGGCTATTCCAGGCAGATTCGTCATCCACTCACCTTTAGTCGAGCCAAACAAGTGCATAAACCGCGCAGCAAAAGCAATTGCGACACGATACAACAGGGGAAATCGATTTAGCCAACCCCAGACGATGATGCCACGCCGCAAAGCTGAAGGTGCCAGATGTTTCTCAAACTCTTTTTCCCGCCAATGTCGCATCAGTTTTGGCAAAGGAATACGCACCGGACAAACTTCTTCACAGCGGCCGCAAAAAGTGGAGGCATTGGGCAGGTGTCCGGCTTTGTCTATGCCTGAGAGCTGGGGAGTCAATACCGCCCCCATCGGACCGCTATAGACTGAACCGTATGCGTGGCCACCTACCGAGAGATAGACCGGACAGTGGTTGAGGCAGGCAGAACAACGAATGCATCGCAACATATCCTGAAACTCCGTACCCAGCATATCGGAGCGACCGTTATCTACCAGGACAATATGAAAGTTTGTCGGTCCATCCCTGTCGTCACGCCGCCGCGGTCCCGTTATAAATGATGTATAACTCGAAATCTCCATGCCAACAGCGGATCGAGCCAACAATCTAACGAAAGTTGATACATCCTCGAATGTAGGTACAATTTTTTCTATACCGGTAACTACAATGTGGGTATCAGGTAACCCGGTGGTGAGTTCTGCATTTCCCTCATTAGTCACCAGAACAATTGTTCCGGAATCGGCTACAAGAAAATTAGCCCCACTGATGCCGACATCTGCAGCCAGGAACTTTTCTCTCAATATCTGCCGGGCTTCAGCAACCAGATCAGCTCTTTCTGTGAGCTTCTCGTTAAAACCAATTTTACTGTGGTGTTCAAAGAATGTTTCTGCTATCTGATTTTTGTTCAGGTGGATTGCAGGCGCAATTATATGACTCGGTTTTTCGTTTCTGAGCTGAATAATATACTCACCCAGATCCGTTTCAACTGTTTGTATCCCATGTGCTTCCAGATGTGGGACAAGCTCAATTTCTTCGGTGACCATAGACTTGCTTTTGGTTACAGTCCTGGCGCCCACTCCCTGGCAGATGGTGAGAACAATATCTCTTGCTTCACCAGCGTTCGATGCCCAGTGAACATGCCCTCCACTTGCTTCAACTTTTTCCTCGAAACTCTGTAAATAAACATCCAGGTTCTGTAACACATGATCCTTAATGTCCCGCGCTTCGTCTCTTAGAGTATCAAATTCTGCCAATCCCTCCTTTGCCAGCTTGCGTCGCAAAGATAACCCCATACCCAGGAATGACATCGATGCCTGCAATTTCGAATCATGTAGTGCTTTATCAGAGACCTTGACGAATTGGTCACTTGTCACTTGCATCTGTCAATCCCTTGCATCCGTCCGGTTCACCAACAATTCCGCATAATGGTATACGGGTATGGGTTCACCATTGCGATGCAGTTTTCCCTCAATGTTTAAAATACAACCCAGATCACCTGCAACAACACAATCAGCCTCGCTTGCCTTGATATTTCTGATTTTGTTTTCCAGCATGTTGTTGGATATATCCGGATACTTGACACAAAAAGTTCCACCAAATCCACAGCAAACATCAGAATCATTCATCTCCTTCAATTTCAACTCGTCAACTTGCTGCAATAATTCCCTGGGTTGTTCCCTGATTCCCATTTCACGGAGTCCAGCACAGGAATCATGATAGGTAACTGTTTTATTGCAACGTGCTGCTATTTTGAGAGTGGTTTTTTCCATAAGGAATGTCGACAGTTCATACACTCTACTACTCAGTTGTTCAGCCCTTTTCTGCATCGGATCGTCTGCATCAAAGAGTGATGGATACTGCTGCTTCAACATTCCGCCACAAGAGCCAGAAGGGATTACCACATAGTCATAGTCTGCAAACAGATCGATCGTCCCGCGAGCGACAGTCCGGGTTGCTGACCTGTCTCCGCTATTGTAATTTGGTTGACCACAGCAGGTTTGATTCAATGGCACATCCACCTTGAAACCTGCCTGCTCCAGGAGTTCAACCGCTGCAAATCCAATGGCAGGTCTGAAAAGATCGACCAGGCATGTTACGAACAGGGCTACCTTCTTGTCATCACTCATGTTCTAGGCACTCTGACTCGGTAGTAACCGAACTATCCCTCCCGCTACAAACGTGTAATTGGGAATTTCCAGATTATAGGGTGCTGGCTGATCAGACAACACCCGTCCTGAATAGTCATAATTACTTTGGTGGCAAGGACAAAGGAAACCAATCAGACTTTGCTGAGCATCAGGGTTTACCGCAATCTCACAACCCAGATGGGTGCAATTGGTATACACCACTAGATACTCAGGACGTTTGGAACGGAAAGGGTTTTTAGCAAATCCTGGTTGTCTGGACTGCATCGAATTCGCGTCCTGCAGCACGCCATCTGCAGATTCCTTCAGGTTGTTAAGTATCTCCTCAGCTCTACGATAAATGATGATTCTACGGCCGAGCCATTCAACCTGCATCGATTCATTTATACCCAGTTCAGATATGTCGATATCCATGCTCAAGTCATCTTCAAATCCCGGTAACAGGAATTTGATAAAGGGTACGGCAACAAATCCAAGCCCCAGCAAAGTGAGTATTTTTACCACAGCTCCCAGCATCGCACGTCGTGTTACCGTCTCACTGTGTTTCTTTTTATACAAATTTGTCATAACAGAAAAGCTCTGATTAAAATCTGTTGCCACACCAGACTAATAGACTAACATCTAGGAGGCAATCCGAGAACAGTCTCGCCGTCACC
>JASJXV010000149.1 GCA_030123805.1 Gammaproteobacteria bacterium | reverse complement strand
GGTGCTGATCCTGTAAAAATAAAAAAGCAAGATCCTATTTGATCCGGTAGAATCTTTATTGGGAATTAGGGGGGGCGGGGAGTGATCTACCACAACAAAGATATTTAAGGGGAATCAGCATGTTCGAGAAATCTCATTGGCTTGCTCCGCTTTTGTTAGTGGCCGCGTGTAGCGCACCTCAGAATCCAGTCGACGAAGCAACAGACACGCCTACAACTGAAACATCTGCAGTACAGGTGCAGTCGGAACCATGTGCAAACTACAGTGAAAACGGCACGGCACTGTTCGGCGACCTACACGTACACACCAGCTATTCATTTGATGCTGCCGCTAACAGCACCGGAGCAACACCGGAAGATGCTCACCGTTATGCCCGTGGAGAGGCCATCCCTTTCTTCCCCATCAATGAAAAAGGCATCCCGGTAGGCACTGCTAAGATTGATCGGCCGCTGGACTTTTTGGCGGTTACTGATCATGGTGAATTTCTCGGTGAAAGAGCACTGTGTCGTACCACGGGTTCGCCCATGCACGACACCCCGTTCTGCCAGAATTATCGAGCCAACGAACGACAAGGCATGATGATGCTTGCGACATCTATCACCACAGAAACTCCCGAACGAATCAAGGAACTGTGTGGAGCAGATGGTGCCCTGTGCCGTGAGTTTGCCAGATCGCCCTGGCAGGATATTCAAGACGCAGCAAATACTGCCAACGAACCATGCGAGTTCACCAGCTTCGTCGCTTATGAATACACCGGTACACCCGGCACCTCCAACTACCATCGCAACGTCATATTCAGGAACGACAAGGTGCCAGCTCTACCGGTGAGTTATATTGACGCACCCATCGACAGTAAATTGTGGGCGGGGTTGGATGCAGTTTGTAAAATTGAAGACGGCTGCGACTACCTTACGATTCCTCATAATTCAAACCTCGCTAACGGTCGTATGGCTCCCTACATGCAGCTGGAAGACACATCGGAGGCCAAACGCAAATATGCCGAAACCCGCCTCAGACGTGAACCCATCATGGAGATATTCCAACACAAGGGCGGCTCAGAATGCATCAACGGGCTTAGCAGCATCTTTGGTGCCCCGGATGAGTTATGTAACGTAGAAGCCGTGCGGCGTATGGGCGAAAAGAAAGCTTATGCTACCCGCAACTTGCAGGGAGGCAACTTGTCGGTGGGTCAGGCATTCGCTGTCACTTCTGAGTGTGAGCCTGGTACCACAGGGGCCAACGGCATGTTGGGTGCAGGCTGTGTTCACCCAACGGACTTTCAGCGCTCGGCATTGCTTATAGGCTTAAAAGAGGAACAAGCCATTGGGTTCAATCCCATCAAACTCGGAATCATTGCAGCCACTGACACGCATGCAGCCACTCCGGGCGCAGTAAAAGAATCTATATGGACCGGAGCAGTGACAGGCGAGGCAACGCCAGCGCAGCGGTTGCAGCCGGGTTTACTGACCAGTGGTATTGATGGCAATCCTGGTGGGCTAGCTGGAGTCTGGGCGAAGGAAAATACGCGAGACGCAATCTTTGACGCCATGATCCGTCGAGAAGTATTTGGCACATCTGGTCCTAGAATCAGAGTGCGCCTTTTTGCCGGTTGGTCGATGGATAAAAATCTGTGCGATAACGCCGATATGGTCAGCATCGCCTATGCTAACGGTGTGCCTATGGGTGGGGACTTAATGCCTTCGTCTACCGATCGCAAACCTGGTTTCCTCGCCTACGCTGTCAAAGATCCCATGGGACAAAAGCTGCAAGCGCTCCACTTGATTAAGGGGTGGTTGGATGCCAAGGGTAGGCTGCATAATGAGGTTATCACAATTGCTAACGATTCATTAGGCGCTAACAGTCTTTGCGCCGTATACACCGATGCAACTTTTGATCCGGCTCAATCCGCTTATTATTACCTGCGTGTTGTAGAACCTGCGACATCTCGTTGGCATACATATGATTGCGCAAAAATACCTGAAGCAGACCGTCCTGAGGTTTGCAGCAATGGGACTTATCCCGAAACTATCCAGGAAATGGCCTGGACATCACCTATTTGGTACCGAGGAGATGGCTGATAAGAAAGTGAGTCGGTTAACGTTGGCTCCCTCAGGGAGTAATAAGGATGCTATTCGTCGGAGACTGGAATCCTTTGCAGAGAATATTATTCACAAGCTCATTCCCGCACCTAATGTCAAATGTAAGACCTGACCCCATTCCCATTAAATTAGTTACTGGGAAATGAGTACTGTGCCTTGTCGCGGGCGCCGCCTTCGGGCCAGCGCTGTGTCACAGTCTTCCGTTTGGTATAGAAACGCACCGCATCAGGTCCATACGCGCTCAGATCACCGAACAAAGAGCGTTTAAAACCTCCGAAGGAGTGGTAGGCAACCGGAACGGGTAACGGCACATTGATGCCCACCATTCCGACATCGATATTGTCGCTGAAGTAACGTGCCGCTTCCCCATCCCGGGTAAAGATGCAGGTACCGTTACCATACTCGTGTTCGTCGATAAGTTGCATCGCACTTTCAAGGCTGTCAGCCCGTACCACACACAGGACCGGTCCGAATATTTCTTCCTGATAGATACGCATCTGAGGTTTTACATTATCAAACAGACAACCGCCCATGAAAAAGCCATCTTCATGTCCAGGCACTTTCAAATCGCGTCCGTCTATTACAAGATCGGCGCCTTCATCTACACCGATCCCGACATAGTTCTGCACCTTTTCAAGATGCTGCGACGTCACCAGTGGACCCATATCATTGCTTGTATCGGTACCTGGCCCCACCTTTAGATTTCTAACAGCATCGCTTAGTTTTTCTACCAGTGCGTCACCAACCTCATTTCCCACAGCAACAACCACAGATATTGCCATGCAACGTTCTCCACAGGAACCATACGCTGCCCCCATCATCGCATTCACCGCGGAATCAAGGTCGGCATCCGGCATGACGACCGCATGGTTTTTAGCGCCACCCAGGGCTTGTACACGTTTCCCATTTTCTGTCCCTGTTGCATAAACGTATTCTGCAATGTTCGTCGAGCCAACAAAGCTGACAGCTTTAATCTGTGGACTTGTCAGCAATGCATCTACTGCCACTTTATCGCCATTAACAACATTCAGTACGCCATCAGGCAAACCGGCTTCCTGAAAAAGCTGTGCCACAAGCATTGCAGTACTGGGATCTCGCTCCGAAGGTTTCAGAACGAAGCTGTTGCCACAGGCGATAGCCATTGGATACATCCACAAGGGAACCATCGCTGGAAAATTGAATGGTGTAATGCCAGCAACTACTCCAAGCGACTGGAATTCGCTCCAGCTGTCGATGTTAGGACCGACGTCTTTTGAATGTTCCCCTTTTAGCAGCTCAGGTACATAACAGGCATATTCAACATTTTCAATTCCTCGCCCTACCTCTCCCTGGGCATCATCGAGAACCTTGCCATGTTCCTCAGTAATCAGTGCACTGATCTCTCCCACATGTTCTTCCAGCAACTGCTTGAAGCGAAACATGATGCGCGCTCGTTTCAGGGGAGGCGTATTCCGCCATGCTGGAAATGCGGCACTTGCTGCCTGAATTGCCGATTCCACTCTGTCCGAATCAGCCAGAGCTACCTGTCTTACCACTCTACCGGTGGCAGGATTAAAAACATCCTGGGATCTGCCGTTATCTTCCACCCGCTGCCCGTTAATAAAATGTCCTACGATATTCATGCTTAATGTCCTGTGCAGTTGATTTAATCTCTTCTCAGATGATGATTTAACAAGTTTACGCTGTTTCTCTAATTGCTTTCATCAATGTTTCGAATAGTCTGTCCAGTTCTTCTCGAGTCGATATAAATGGCGGTGCCAATTGATTGGTATCACCACCACATCTGACCAACGCATCTGCTGCAAAACACTTGAGGAAGATCTCATAAGGACGAATCGCAGAAGCTTGTTTGGGGTCAAAGCTTGTTTGGGGTCAGGCCTTGCCTTTTGCCTTTGCCATTTTACCTCTAGTTGTTGAATGGCGTAACAAAAACGATCCAATCACATCTTCCTTTCCATCGAATGCAATCATTAACTGAAGCGGAAACAGGAAAAGGCAAAAGACAAGACCTGACCCCGCTCTCGCTCCTTTAACAGCGCAGGCCAGCCGTGTTAGACTGCCTGCTCTTCGTATTTCGGAACATATATGGTTCACGTATGAAAAACTTTAGTGGAAAAATTGCCGTGGTCACAGGTGGTGGAACCGGCATGGGGAGGGAACTGGTCAGGCAGCTCCTCGCAGAGGGTTGCCATGTGGCAACCTGCGACATCATCCAGGAGAACCTGGATGAGACTCTGGCAATTTGCAGAGAGGAAGCCCCTCAGGGTATCCGGGTAACCGCCCATAGCTGCGATGTTGCCGCAGAAGACCAGGTGCTGGCGTTCAGGAAGGAGGTCGAGGAACAGCACCAGACCAGTCACATCAATCTGCTGTTCAACAATGCCGGTATTGGTGGTGGCGGCAGTTTCGTTGACAGCACGCGGGAAGAGTGGGAGCGGACATTCAATATCTGCTGGAACGGCGTCTACTATTTTTGCAGGACGTTTCTGCCCATGTTGCTCAAGAGCAGTGAGGGGCACATTGTGAATACCAGCAGTGTCAATGGATTCCGGGCATCGCTTGGGGGCAACATACCTCATACGGCCTATAGTGCGGCCAAATTTGCCGTCAAGGGATTCACCGAAGCACTGATCAATGACTTCAGGTTCAATGCACCTCACCTTAAGGCGTCGATCGTGATGCCTGGTGGCGTGGGTACGGACATCGCAATCAACTCCGGCAGAATACTCGGTCAGAAGGACCCAATGGACTGGACTGATGAAGATGTAGACAGAGTTCGGGAAAGGTGGGAGAAGATGGGAGAGAACCGGGCGGCGTTGGGCGTGGACGAGAGTTTGCTTCGCATGAGCAACGATGAGATCAGAGACACGATGACGCAGCGGGGAGAGAACTACCGCAAGATTGGCATAACACCGGCGCAAGCCGCAACAATCATCCTGGATGGTGTCAAGAAAGATCACTGGCGGATCCTGGTCGGCAAAGATGCAGAGGCATTGGACAGAGCGGTCCGAAAATCGCCACTGCACACCTACGACCTCGACTTCGACCGCTATATGAGGGCTGAGTGGCAGGACTGACTTTTGATTTCAGTAGGTAATAACGAATAAGGAAGGTGAAAAATAAATCTGTCCCCTTTTTCACCCCCCTCAATTTGTTGAATAAATTAACTCTCAGGCACAAACCAGATCGGAGATGTCCAGGCACGTTCCTGAATGGTTGCTTTGAGATCCGATCGCGGTGCTACACCCGCACGCAGTGCATCCCAGGTTGACCAACGGCAGGTGGGATTCTCCAGCACACGGACATAGTAGAACGCACGGACTTCCGGATCGAAATCGGGATCTGTCCAAACGGTTTTAATTTCCGGGTCACCAACACCCTGCGTAATTGAGCAATCGGAAAGATCAACCTTTGCGCCATTGTCAGGACATCGGTGGGTCACCGGGTCGACGCTGCCACCATCGGAGCAGGCGACATCGTAGACCTGTTCGTGATGTTCACCGGCAACCGTCCAGCCCTTTATGATCTGCAAGCGCTGCAGTCCGGCAGAGTTCGCATCTCGCATCGCCCAGGCGATGAAGCTCGGAGTTCCGCCACCTTTTGCCAGGAGGTCGGAGCCCATGGAAGACCCTTCTGCATATGCTCGTGTCAACATGTCTGGCGAATTCAGCATCTCTTCATCAAATCCATATCCAGCGAAGAACCGAACGCGCATCCTGGGACCTGATGTGGCAAAGGTTTCTTTACGGCGCAGGGCATTGTAGATGTCATCTCGGGTGTTCTCCTCCGCCCAGACACCGGTAAGACCGGAAGCTCCCCAGGTTTCGTAGGCACCAGAGGCATACTCTTTGCCATCTATTTCCTTGATCTCGGCACGCCCCGCTGTGCGAACTAATTCAGCCTGCTGCTCCGACAGAGGCACAGCACCTCTAAGCACACTATTTGAATCCAGGATGCCGACTTTGGAGAAAAAATCTGTTTCATCATCGGAAGTAGCACCAGTGTGGGTGTCGGAGGCACCGATGAATCCGAACTTGTAGGGGTTGGATATCCCCTTATCCTCAAATGCCAGGCCATTGAGGAGTGCCTCGCGAGCGTAGGATCCGTGCGGTTCACTATATAACTGGGTTGCGATCCGGTAGGGCATGATTTCAAAATCAGCCCATTCATCGGTATTGGAAAGCAGCGGGTGGGTCTCGGAGGTACCCTTGATCTGGGTGATTTCGATAAGCGGTTCATTTCTTATGCGCTGCTCAGCATACGCATCATCCATTGGATTTCCAGCCCAGTCTTCGAGCTTGAACATCTGACCGTTGGAGCCGTTGGAATTGTGTGGGATGGCCAGGCTTTCGATACCCTGCTCACGCAGACCATCCATCCAGTCCCAGAGGCCCTCTGGATTCTGGCTGTGGAAACGTGAAAAAGGCATGGCCGGTAGCTTGTCTGCACCACGGAAAATCACATTGCGGTGGAGATTGCCGCGATCATCAGTGGATGACGTATATTCGTATGCGACAAAGGTTGTGAACTCACCCGGTTTGTTGAACTCCTCAGCAGCTTTGATGGTATCACTCCAGGCGTTTCGGGTAATGTCGTTGACCATATCAATTTCGATCGAGCCATCCAATAGACCGGCGAGGGTTTGCGGCAGGAAAGTCGTAAACGCCGCGATCCTTTGGGGCAGGCTCCCGATATTCATGTTTTCGGGTGCATTCAGGTTATGAATATCCTTCATGTGGGGTAATTTGGAAATCTCGGTTGAGGTATCTGCTGCAGCACCAACAACGCCGAGGAACATGGCGTGATCTGTTACTGCATAAAAGTCCAGTGGTTGGCGAAGCTGAACATCAAACCCGCCGGGGTGCTTGATCGCTGCTCCTTTGGCATAACGATAGGCATCATAAGGCGTGGCAAGTGTGCCGAAGGCGTAGGCATCAAAAGAATAGGTGGTATGGACATGAAGATCGCCGAAGTAAGCATTGCGCTCCGCATTCGCCGCTGGATTGGCAACGATAATGTCTGCGGGCATCGCAAGTTGGGTGCCGCCAAAACGCTGCTCCGGTGTCTGTGCTTGCGCACTATCGTCTACTGCGGTGGTTTCTACTTTTTTGTTGTCCGATTCGGAACAAGCCGTAGTTCCCGCTAAAATACCGACAATCAGCATTATCACTAGCAATTTTGATGTGAGTGTTTGCATATTAAATAGCCTTACAGTAATTCAACCCATCCGATTCTGTCAGATAAATGGAGAAAGATCTATACCAGGTTAACGGATTTTCGATAAAACCGGATCACGTCTTGCCTGCTTGCTCCCCATCTTAAATTACTATTGACTTGCTAAACGGCTGGCAAGCAAATTGTATAACCATGCAAAGATAGCTCCACCAATTAAGCCGTCAACTAAACCCCAAACCAAACCAACAATGCTGCCAATAGGGCTTATATTGTAGCCTCGATATATTTGACCGAGAAAAGTTATTTCTCCAGTTGCACCGTCAAATAACATTATCCACCAAGTGACCAGGAATAAAGCAAGTCCCCAGAATAGAGCAACTGCTAAGGCGAATGCTTTTACGTTTAATCTCATTTCTCCCTCCTTTTAGGTCTTTTGTTTTATTTTGACCTGGTGCTTGTGTTTGCCCCTAACGTCTAGTACCAGCGT
>JASJXV010000148.1 GCA_030123805.1 Gammaproteobacteria bacterium | reverse complement strand
GCAATCACCCGAAGCCTAACAAAGCAATCTTGTCGGACAGTCTAAACCTACGCTTCGCTCCGGTTCAGCCTGCCGCAAATTGCAGGCGTTAGCTGCCTAGGCGATGCAGATTCGCTACTACATTGATCCGCAGACCGAACTGCCTCACATCTATAACCATGGCGTGTCGGAAGCAGAAGTCGAAGATAACCTCCAATCACCTGGGGAGGATCGACTTGGGCGGGAGGGCTCTCGGGTAGCATTGGGCAGGACCTCTGGCGGGAGATTTCTGAGAGTTATTTATGTGCTTGATCCAGAACCTGATAGCCTTTTCGTGATAACGGCATATAATCTATTAGGCAAACCACTCAGAGCATTCCTTCGACGACGAAAGAGAAACAGATGACCAAGAAGTATCCACCAGGCTGGGATGAAAAGCGGGTTCAATCCGTTGTAGATCACTATGAATCCCAGTCAGAAGAAGAAGCCCTTGCTGAGGACGAAGCTGCGTATGAACAGGATGGCCAAACCATCATGGAACTGCCTACGGACCTCGTGCCAAAGGTTCGTGAGCTCCTCGCCAAGTACACCGGTTCCCGCAGCTAACAAAAAGTTGAACTCGGTCGCTTCGCTCACTGGGCCGCTCCGCAGCGAGCTGCTACACGCCCGTTAGCATCGCGTTATGTGATCGTGGATCGGCAATGATAATTATCATCAATGGCTCGGTTGGAGTTGGAAAAACGGAGACTGCCTGGGAACTAATGTCCCGATTTGACAAGTCACTGATGCTCGATGGCGACTACATCGGAGCTGTCCATCCTTTTCAGATCTACGATCAAGACAGAGTTGACTATTTGTACCGAACCTTGGCTCATCTCATTCGGTGGCATCAACAAAGTGGCTATCACGACTTCATCATCAACTACGTATTCGAACAGCCCTTCCAGCTAACGAATCTATGCGAACTTCTATATGGAGTGGATAGCGACGTGTATAGCTTTTGGCTAACCTGCCATGAAACAGAACAATATGAAAGAATCGTCAGTCGAGGACGAAATGCAGATCACGAGTCGGAACTCAAGCGTTACATTGAGCTAAACGGGATTATGCACGAGGCAGCGAAGTCAGGTAGTATAGGAAGAGCACTGGACACCACAGGTAAGTCTATACGTCAGGTAGCTGATGAAATTTACTGTCATATCACATAACGAATAAGTTTAGATAGTGTGAGCGAAGCGAACCACAATCTGAACCGTTTGTTGGACAAGCCCGTACTGTGTTGAAGTCGTGTTGAAAATATCTTTTTGGTTGTCACTTCCTCTGAAGACCTGCTTTCTCCACAAGCCCTGGGGTGACGTGTGAATCGTTACCCTTGCAGTAACGTTGTGCTAGAACTGACCGGTAGTCTCCTGTTTTGCCTATTTCAGGCCAAGCGCATGCCTCAGCTTGTGCTGATGTGTGCACACTAGAGGTGTCGTTAGCGGTTACATGATCAAATGTCACTCCACCACGTCAAGTTGGAACCGAAACGGCATAACGGAATACCGAACGAATACGCGTTTCGATGAAGTGCACTCTGAAGAAGAGGAGCGCTTTTTTTTGCAGGGACCAGCAACCAATCAAGAATGTTCCTTGTCTGTCATTGTGTCAGAGACAATGAGACCACAATTCGCATTATCTCTGCTCGTAAAGCAACGCGATCTGAGAGTAAATTTTATGATGGTGGTTCGAGATGAAATCTGAATACAACCTTTCCAAAATGAAGTCTCGTAAAAATCCATTCGCCGCAAAGCTGAAGAAGCAAGTCACTATCCGAATGGGGAGTGATGTTGTCGAATATTTTAAAGGCATGTCCGAAGACACTGGCATTCCTTACCAAAGCCTAATCAACCTATATTTAAGAGACTGTGTAGCCAATCAAAGAGAAATCGATCTTAGCTGGCATTCAGATCCTAACAAAGCCAGTCAGTAGGACAGCCGGGACGCCGGACCGTCGGGATGCCGCACCACCAAACTGCTGAATCAATGTGACTGCGCCGGTTTGTGCCCCAGACCTTACTGTCAATCCTGCTCGCTGGATAAGGTAAAGTGCCGATGACCCGGTGAACAATGGCAAGTACCTTGCTCATTACCTTAGGCTGGGTGGCGAACAAGTAGCGAAGTTGGAATGGTACCCTTAGAACACACTGCCGAATCTGGAAACAGTCACTATTGTTAATCCAGCCAGACAACCCATGCAGTGCCTGATTGCCTATCCCAACATGCCTGTGCATTCAGACTAGCCCACTTATAAGGCCCCGGTCTGCTTGAGTAGCTCATGAACTGCCTGGGCCAAGCGGCGATAGCCCTGCTGGTTGAAATGGATCCGATCGGATTTCATTGAGCGATCGCGCACCAGATCGGAGAGGATGTCGAATTCTACCGGTACCTGCAACTCTTCGCGCAAGGTCTCATAGTAATCCTGAGCTTCAGGGAAGAGTCCGAGTTTTGGTACTGCAATCAATACTGCCTGGGCTCCCTTGCTTCTCACAAGATTCACCATCTGACGCAGATTGGATTCGGTAGTAGCCCGTGCCATACGCCGCAATATGTCATTGCCACCATGGCACAGGATTACCAGATCCGGGTGCGTCTCTTGCAATACCGATTCCAGCCGTTTTAGCGCTGCACTTGAGACTTCGCCGGGAATTCCTGAGCGCAACACTTCACGTCCCGTAAGTGTTTGCAATACGGCAGGATAACTCTCATGAGCTGGCACACCTGTTCCATAGGTAAGACTGTCGCCAAAGGCAAGGATGATCCCATCTGTTGGGATAGGTGACAGTTTCGGCTGACCACCACATCCGGCGCATACAACCAGGAGTATCAGGTAGGGCAGTAAATAAACACCGCCCCTGACCTGTTGCATCGAGCGAGGAGGCTGTTTCACAAAGTCGTGTAAAATCCAGGCTAACTTATGGCAGCAGATGCGCTACGGTATCTCGCTCTTCCTTGAGTTCTGTTTCTGTGGCGGTCATCTTCTGACGACTGAATTCACCGATCTTCAGGTTCTGAACGATTGACCAGCCAGAGTCTTCACACACACAAGGAAATGAGTAGATAAGACCTTTCTCAATGTCATAACTGCCATCTGAGTAGATACCCATACTGACAACCTCTCCACCACTGCCAAGTGTCCAGTCTCGCATATGCTCTATGGCTGCATTGGCCGCAGATGCTGCACTGGAGGATCCTCTGGCTTTTATAATCGCAGCGCCGCGCTGTTGAATGGTGGGGATAAAGTCATCCTCAATCCAGGCTTGATCAACCAGATCCATAGCCTCTTTACCACCGACAATGGCATGACTAATGTCAGGATACTGAGTAGCTGAGTGATTCCCCCATATGGCTAATCCGGTGATGTCCGACGTATGGCTAGCCGTCTTTCGGGCTAATTGAGATAAAGCCCGGTTGTGGTCCAGACGGGTCATAGCTGTAAATTGACGGGGATCCAGATCAGGCGCATTTCTTTGCGCAATCAGGCAATTGGTATTGGCTGGATTACCCACCACCAGAATTTTCACTTTTGCACTGGCATTATCATTGAGGGATTTTCCATGAACAGAAAAAATTGCTGCATTGGCCTCGATCAGGTCTTTTCTTTCCATGCCGGGACCTCGGGGTCTCGACCCGACTAACAATGCATAATCCGCGTCTTTGAAAGCCACATCAGGCTGATCTGTTGCTTCGATTCCCTGCACCAGTGAAAAAGCAGAATCCTCGAGTTCCATAACGACTCCACTCAGCGCTTCCATTGCGGGTGGTATTTCCAATAATTGAAGTATTACAGGTTGATCCTTGCCCAGCATTTCGCCCGCAGCAATTTTGAACAACAAAGAGTAACTGATCTGACCCGCTGCACCGGTCACTGCTACACGTACGGGATCTTTCATAACTATTTCCTTAAATATTGGCCAACTGCATAAGATCTGAATCTTTTAGCCAGACCGAAAAAGACGGTTGCATATTGTAACAAATGCCGGGGGTTCATTCCTAATAATCACCGATGCCGCTAACCCTGGCATCTCTGGCTAACTGCACCACATTGCTCCCGGTCAGCGACGTTAAGAATGCGTGCAACTCCTGTTTCTGTACCGGAGATAGTCCAAGGGGTTTGATTAAAGAATCGATGCCAGCATGGCGTACTCCGCCTCGATTGTAGAAATCAATGACCTGCATCAAAGTCCGCAGCGAGCCATCGTGCATATAAGGCGCTGTCAAGGCAACATTTCTGAGTGTGGGTGTTTTGAATTTCCATCTGTCCTCTGGATTATTGGTGGCTTGGAATCGACCGAAATCACTGGCCTGATTTTTCTTATAGCCAGTGGATTCAAATCCTTCCCGCGTCCAGATTTCTACACCAGGCGCAATCTGCACCAACCTGCCAACAGAAGTCACATCTGTGACGGACCGGTGGAAACCGACGCCAGTGGCATGGAAATCTTCATCGGTAAACTGAGCAGATTCTTCGCCCAGACGGTGGCAGTTACTACACCCTGTTGCTACAAAAAGAGCGAATCCCCTCCGTGAAACCTCAGTCATGCTGTGTTCATCGCCGCCAAAATACCATCTATCAAAACTCGAATCTGCCGACAACAGGGCTCGTTCATAACTCGCTAACGCCATGCCAATGGTTTGCATGTCTGGCTCCAGGCCAAATGCTGCATTGAATTTAGTTGCATAATCTTCGAGTTGCTTGATCTTCTGAACAACATGATGAATCGAAGGATTTGCCATTTCATTGGACTTCAGCAGAGGCCCCCATACCTGGCGCTCCAACGATATTTCCCGGCCGTCATGAAACAGGAACTTCCGATATGCAACGTTATACAGGGTTGGCGCATTGCGATTGACAAAACGCCCTTCAAAGCCCACAGGTGTAGCAATTTCGTTCTGCGTAAATCCCTGCTCGGGAATATGGCACATGGCACAGGACAGAGTGCCATTAAAAGACAGCCGCCGATCAAAAAAGAGTTTCCGCCCCAGCTCAATCTTGGCCCTGGTAAGCCGATTATGCAGCGGCACCGGTGGCGTACCCAGGCCTAGTGGTGGATTATTAAAGACACCCAGGAGATCAACCGGTTGTCCATTGCCCGTCACTATTTGTTGCGATTTTGATGTGTAATCTATTTTCTCGTAGCCAGCGCGATCATCGCCCGGGACGGGTAACTGAATTTCCACAGCAGGTCCGTTGATCTCGGTCGCTGTGGCTGATTGCAGCATAAAACCTGCTGTAATCAGACTCAGGATTGCGATATTTGAATATCTCGCTGGTGTGGCCATCTCGTTTGCCTTATTTTTTTATCTGTATACAACATCAAAGCGTCGGATGTAAGATGAGGGTCCTCCTAAACTCTGAATAGGGGTAATAATAATGGCAAATAAGAATAAGAACCTTAAGCCGTGCTGCAATCTTCTCATCATCTTCCTGGCGGTATGCGTCAACTCGGCAGCTGCGGATGAAACCTGCATGTCGCCCTATATGGCCAAAATCGTCGGCCAGGAAGATTTTGTCTATGTCTGGACCCTGGGACAACAGGGTGTTGGTGACGAGCAGGACAAACTCGTCACTGTTGATGTGAATCCCAATTCACCTGAGTATGGCAAGGTAATTCACTCACTTTCAGTGGGCGGTAGAAACGAAGCCCACCACTCAGGATTTACCGACGATCGCCGTTATCTGTGGGCATCAGGGCTTGATACCAACAAGATCTTTATTTTTGATGTCCATAGCGATCCGGCTAAACCGAGCTTGCATAAAACCATCACAGATTTCGTATCTAAAAGTGGAGGTGTCGTTGGACCACATACATCCTACGCCCTGCCAGGCAGGATGATGCTAACGGGATTGTCCAACAATCGCGATCATGGTGGTAGAACCGGGTTAGTGGAATATACCAACAGTGGAGATTTTATTGCTACTCATTGGATGCCCACCGACGACAATCTGCAATCCGCAGTTAAATCCGGCAAATATGCAGACGGCTATGGTTATGACTTACGTGTGCTACCACGCAGAAACGTCATGATTACCTCTTCTTTCACTGGTTGGAACAATTACATGATGAACCTGGGAGCCGTGATGGCTGATGCCGAGGCAATGAAACACTTTGGCAACACCGTGGTCGTATGGGACCTGCATGCGAGAAAGCCAAAGCAAGTGCTGGATGTGCCGGGCGCCCCTTTATAAATTCGTTGTGCGTGGGGTTCGCAACATGATTATTGCTTTACTTCTACTGCGTTGACCTCGGAGATCTGGCTTATTTATGAGGACCAGGACTCTGAGTGGCACTCAAAGAAAGTAGCCGACATTGGCGACGCCTCAAAGATTCCATTGCCGGTTGATATCTCAATCACCGCAGATGACAAGCTGCTCTGGGTCAATACCTGGAATGATGGTTTGACGCATCTGTTTGACATATCGGATCCGCACAATCCCGTCCAGTTGTTTGAACAGAAAATTGGCACGCAAGTGAATATGGTCTCCCAGAGCTGGGATGGCAAGCGATTGTATTATACGTCTTCTTTATTGGCCAACTGGGATAAGACGGAGCCACCGGGAGAGGATCTGCAATACCTGAAAATCTATAAATTCGATGGCAAAAAACTTACCCATGATCTAAGCATAGATTTCATTGCCGAGAATCTTGGTCGACCGCATCAGATGCGCTTTGGAGCCTACTCCTTGTACGGACTTAAACCACCGCAACGAAAACAGCTGTCAGCTCGATAACCTGATTGAGCATGGCAGCAACAAAGATCGTTGGGGCACTTGTTTAAGAATCGGTAGCCATCAATGAAATCAACACTATCGCCAGTATTGTTATTGCTGCTTGTACTTGTAGTATCACCTGCAGGGATGCAGGTGGTGGCTGCACCTCATCACCGGGCAGACAACATCAAGGCGCCGGGTTATTCTCGATTGGCGTTTGTTCCGCCTGCAGTGGGTAGTTATCTTTTGCCCCCTCTTGGTCCGGCGGTCAACGGGACCGTTCTGAATACTGGCGCTGACAGCATTCAAATACATGAACTGATGGGCGACAAACTGGTGGTGTTGAGCTTTATCTATACCACTTGTAGTGATATTAATGGCTGCCCGCTGGCCACGCATGTCCTGCGCGGTGTGCAGCATGGCTTACTCAGGGATCCATCGATTTCCGGGAAAGTCCGATTGCTCAGTCTCAGCTTCGATACGATCAATGACACCCCGAAGATACTCAAAGAATACGGCGCACATTTCATAAAGGATGCGATGGACTGGCAATTTCTTGCAAGTTCATCGGAGGTGGATATGCAGGCAATTCTGCATGGTTACAATCAGTGGATTATCAAGGATTTTGACGAGCAAGGCCGGTATCTCGGCACTATTTCACATATACTGCGGGTCTTCCTGATCGATCGGGACAAGCAGATTCGAAATATCTACAGCATTTCATTTCTGCATGCGGATATGCTGCTCAACGATATCAGAACTCTGCTGCTGGAACAGAACCCGGGATAAAATCAATTTCACGTAACTATTGAAAACATTCCTCCATTAAATCAGAAAGTCATCATAATTTCTGTTGCGAAGAATGAGCCCGCTATACTTTTCGCCAAAACTGTCTACTGTAAGATCAATAAAGTCCTCTATGCTGGTGAGAATGCCAAGATCAAGTTCCCGGTGCATCCACACATGCTGAGACACTCGGCGGGATACAAACTAGCCAACAACGGACACGATACCCGAGCGATCCAGCAGTATATGGGCC
>JASJXV010000038.1 GCA_030123805.1 Gammaproteobacteria bacterium | reverse complement strand
TCGCCTGGACGGGGTCGCCTGGACCCCCGCTAAATCCGGACATGTATCTGCGCGCCGCCTAACGGACTATCCAGTATGCCTATTTCGCCGTTATAGCTAGCAACGATATCTGCCACCACTGCCAGACCAATTCCCTGCCCTGCTTCTGACGTATCTGCTCGCATTCCCCGTTGTAAAACTTTGTCACGCTTCTCCCGGGGGATTCCGGGACCATTATCATCGACCCGGAACAGGAGTTGCTCGCCATTTTCGGAGTTTTTTGCTCGAATTTCCAAACGGCCATTGCCATATTTACAGGCATTGTCCACCAGGTTACCCATAATCTCCATCAGGTCCCTTTCATCACCGAAAAAATTACAATCCGCTATGCACAGAGTGAAGTTGATTTCACGCTCTTCATACACCTTTTGCATCGCGCCGATCAGATTTTTTATCAAGGGTTCCACTGCACATGATTTTCGAATCAGATCGGATGAGGCAATAACGGCTCGTTGCAGCTGATAAGTCACCAGTTGATCCATGCGATCCACCTGGTCATCAATGGTGTGCATTATTTCCATCAATCTAGCGTCGAGCGAACCGCTACCCTGCCTGGCGTCCTGGTTTGTCTGCTGCCAAACTAATGAGCCAGCTGAACCTCTCAATATTGCCAACGGGGTTTTCAAGCTATGCGCCAAGTCAGCCAAAGTGGTTTTGTATCTTTCCCTCTGCTGCCTCTCATTTGCCAGCAGTCTATTCAAGTTACGCGTTACGCCATCTATTTCCGTTGGATATTCACCCTTTAAGTAGTCACTCTCACCACTTTCAATGAGTTTCAGATCCTCTGCCAGTCTTCTCAGCGGAGACAGACCCCAACTCATGACAAACCCCTGCACTGTGATCAGGACCAGTGCGACTCCGCCGAGCCAAAGCCACAAATTCTTTCTGAAACTGTTTATTTCCGCTGCGACTGATCGCGTGGATTCCAGCGCTGTGAACACATAAGCCTGTGTTGCATTGTTGCTGCTTTGCCAGAGAATTCCATAGCAAAAGTAGAACAGGACTTGTCCACCTGCGGGTTCCAGTTTGCCAAATATTTGCTCCCCGGCGTTAACCGCTGCTGAAATTGCCTGTAGCTGCGTAGCGGATAAATCCAGATCAAGCGCCGAAGGAGATCGCCATATTTCATTACCCGCGCCATCACTAACAATTCCGTAAAGCCCCGACCCTAATTGATTGAAGCCGGGTTCCTGTAATTGATCCGGAAAATACAAACCCGTCTCTGACTCTTCCGCGGCAGCCAACAAGCCATATATCTGTACCAACAGTTTTTCGGACTCACCCCTTTCAGCACTGCTTCGAAAAGCCTGGTCAAGCACAATCCCGGTTAAGCCAAGAAATACAAACAAGACAACGGTTGCGGTTATCAACAATCTACTACGTAGAGATCTTGGCATAGGCTCTTTCTCATCGATCGTTTGTGGCATGCAAGGACGGCGCCCTTAAATCATAAGGCAAGACGATAGCCCTGTCCGCGCATGGTTTCGATGGGTTTTAGCTGATTTTCCGGATCAAGTTTACGTCTGAGCCGACCGATAAACACTTCAATTACGTTGCTGTCACGGTCAAAATCCTGGTCATAAAGATGATCGGTCAGCTCCGTTTTTGAAACGACTTCGCCGCGGTGAAGCATCAGATACTCCAGCAGCCGAAATTCAAAAGCTGTTAGATCTACCCTCCTGTCATTCACCTTGACTGACTTTGACCGCGTATCCAGGTTTACCGGGCCACATTCCAGCAATGTTTTTAGTTGACCGCTGGCCCTTCTAATCAGCGCATTCAATCGGGCCAGCAATTCCTGAACGTGAAAGGGTTTCACCAGATAGTCGTCAGCCCCGACTTGTAGCCCCTCTACCTTGTCTTGCCAATCTCCTCTGGCCGTTAAAATCAGAATCGGGAATTCCTTGCCCTCTGCCCGCAACTGTTTTATCAGCTCTATCCCCGATAATTTGGGTAATCCCAGATCAATGACACCTATGTCATGTGTGTACTTTTGACCAATAAATAACCCTTCCAGGCCATCAGCAGCAGAGTCCACTTCGTAGTTATGCTGCATCAGTAATTCATCCAACTGACCCCGCAGTTGATCTTCATCTTCTACTAACAAAACCCGGGTTACCATTGTTATACCTCGCCGCTCCTTTTTTGAATCGTTGCCACAAATCGATGCCCGGATTGCCGGTCAGCGGTTCGCGGGGACAGAGACGATCTTGACCACTCCAGCTTCAGTCAGAATCTTGACCCGGTATGCTGCTTTGTTTTCCCCCAGCTTGACTGACAGTATTTTGCCACCGTGGCTCTTCTTTACTTTACGTGCAGCATCCTGAGGACTGAGCTTAACCGGTTTTTTACCTTCCACCGCAGCCAAATACATGATGGCTTCACTGGCCATGGATCTGTCAGGATGTTTACTTGAATAGGCAGTAACAGGCAGTGCCAGAAGAACGACAATTATCCAAATCAATACTTGCATTCGCAGTCTCCACCATCCACACATGCTGTGAGCCCAAAGTTTAACGTGACTGACACTGAGAACCAAAGTCGAATCTGACAACCAGCGCATGAATTTCCAAAAGCGAAGCAGAAGGTTTCGAACCCAAACGGCCCTGAAACCTTCTGCGAGACCTGCCAGAGCTGATCGTTGGCAGGAATGTGAATCAGATTCCAACCGCAGAGACGGTGACGCGAACTTTAATGGTTTCGCCGGGTGCTGCGTCTGTTCGGGTGCTATACACCTTGTTGTTATATTGATAGGTTACGCGATATCCAATTACCTTTTCATGCTCTTCGTAATCCTGATAGATTTCACACCGTTCCTCTACGACAGTATATGCGTCCGTGTGCCGATAATTCCGTGCAGCATGCGCGTGTCCAAGGGTGCCTCCCAGAACTGCCCCGACAATCGCGCCAACTTTTTTATTGGTATTGCTGTGCCCCACGGCGTTACCGAGTGCACCACCAATAATGGCACCCACCACAGTACTGACGCCGTGATTCCTGTGCCCGGATTCACGGTAAGTGACCTTTTCATCCCAACACTCTTTACGCGGGGTACTGACACGAACTATCCGAGTGATCGGTTCCGCCTCAAGTACAGTGGCATAATCGTAGCTGGAGTTTGAGGCATTGCTTGATATGGCATAACCTAATATCAGTGCTGAAATCGAAGCTATGAGTCCTTTTTTCATCTCTATTATCCTGCTGTTGAACATGATGTATAGAATAGTCGAGATAATCTGAACATAAACTGAATAGAAGACAGGATTGCCTAATTTTCAATCACCCGGCGAAAGGGAGGCAGGGAATTGAGGATGATTTCACCGTATCGTTGCGTAATCACGCGCCGATCCAGCAGACTTATAACACCCTCATCTTGCTCTGTTCTCAGCAGACGCCCACAGGCTTGTACTAATCGGAGAATTGCATCAGGAATTGATACCTCTCTAAATGCATTACCACCCTTCATGTCTATCCATTCGCCCAGTGTCGCCACCACAGGGTCATTCGGTACGGAAAAAGGAATTTTGACGATAACGACATGATCACAGTACTGGCCGGGCAGATCGATACCTTCTGCAAAACTGGCTAAACCAAATATTATGCTCTGCTCTCCGGCATCAACTCGCTTCTTGTGAGTGCGAATGATCTCAAGTTTGGACAGCTCACCCTGGGGTAATACCAGCGCTTTGAATTCCTCACTCACGCCGTCCAATACACCAAACATCTGTTTCCAGGATGTGAACAGAACCAGTGAGCCAAGGGTTCCGGCCAGAAGCCCCGGCAAAGTCTCGATGACCGACTGTGTATGAGCTACCGGATCTCTGGGATCGCTCGTCATTGCAGGAATGCGCAGTTCTCCCTGACGCGAGAAATTAAACGGACTGGGCAGGGCTCTGAAGCAATTATCCCGTGGAATGCCGGATTGCATGATGAAGCGGTCAAAGTTTCCGCCTACTGACAGGGTGGCAGATGTGACGACGGCGCCAAAACATCTGTTCCACAGGGTATCATTGAGTGTTTGATTTACGAGGATAGGACTACTATTCACCTGCAGATCACCGGATCCTTCCCGCAGATCGACCCAGCGAGCCCGAGGCGGGAGCTCCGGATCATCCTCCTGCATATAGTCAGACCAAAGCAAGGCATTGGCTTCTGCTCTTGCGGTCATTGCGCTTACCAGGGGGTACCACTCTTCCAGGATGTCTTTTTCCGGACCTGTTTCTTCTTCAAGCCGATAGTCCAGCGCCTCGACAAGCTCTGTCAGCATCCCTTGCAAACCGGCAAAGCGCGAAAATAATTCTGCAGCGATCTGTTGAATTGCGGCATCCACCCGACCGCCAACAAATCGATATTGATTGTTGTTTTGATACCTGCCACGATCTGATCCGCCACGATCTGATCCAGGCATGCCCGGGGCCACCAGTTCTTCCAGATTCTCGCGGATCTGCTGCACCAGCTCGACCAAACCCGATGTCGCTGCTTCAAACCGGGGTAAGTTGACTCCAAGATGCACGCCGGAACCCAACTGATTGACCAAATTCTCCAATGCGCCGTGAATCTGCTCCAGCCATGTCTGGCTTGCGTTTAATCCGGTAAAGTGGGTGAAGTGATTGATCGCCTTGGCCGGCAGATGGTGCCCTTCATCGAATATGTAGATGGTGTCTTCCGGAGCAGGTAGAACTGCGCCCCCTCCCATAACAAGATCTGACAACACCAGATCATGGTTGGTAACGATGCAATCTACTTTATGCATACGCTCCCTGGACTTGTAAAAATAACAATTACGGTAGTTGGTACACTTCCGCCCCGTACATTGCACGTGATCCGTGGTGACCTGATTCCAGACATTATCATCGATGCTATCGGTCCATGCATCTCTATCGCCGTCCCATTCACCCCGCGATAGTTTATCCAGCATTTGCTGATAGAGAATCCGACTTGCCGCATCGTCAAGTTCGGTGATCTCATCAGCGTAAAAAGCCAGCGACTGATTCATGGAAGCCGACTCCTGCAGTACTAAATCGAGTTTGGAAAGGCACAGATAGCGTCGACGTCCCTTGGCAAGGGCAAAACTGAAATCCAGTTCTGCATGACGTTTGATATCCGGAAGATCGGTAAAAACAATTTGCTCCTGAAGTGCCACAGTAGCCGTCGATATCACCAGTGATTTACCCAGAGACTTTGCCAGTGGAATGGCTGCCAGAGCATAGGCGATGGTTTTACCGGTACCTGTACCGGCCTCCAGAACCGCAATATGTGGACCTTCCACGCGGTTTCCTTCCTGGTCCGTCTCAATTGCACCCAGGGTTCGGGCAATCTCGGCAAGCATCAGTTTCTGACAGTATCTTGCTCGAAAGCCCTTTGCCTCCAGCAAGCGGCTGTAGGCGGTCTGAATGGTTTCTTTTATTTTTTCATCAAGCATGTATACACTGCTTCAGGCTCAGAATAATCGAAAAAACCAGCCCCTGTTCAGTTTTTTCTCGCAACTCTTTAGTTGCCTGCCATAAGTGGCAGTGGTGGCAGCCACTTTCCTGGCAACATCCAACAGCCACTTTTTGTTTTTGAAACTGCGACTTGTGAATCCTCCCTGTCCTTCATGGTAGGCCAGATACAGATGGTAGGCATCGGTTTTAGCAATTCTGTTCTTCTTATGGCTCTGGTCGTTATACCAGCCTATGAAATTCATGGCATCGGCAAAATTGTTTCTATCCGCTGACCAGTGTCCGGTAGATTTTTTGTATGCCGCCCAGGTTTCCTTGGTTGCCTGAGAGAAACCATAAGCGCTGGCCGGCCTGGGGCCGGGAATAAATCCCAGAATCTTCCTTCGCGGCGGCTTTGCCCTGGCGCGAAAACCCGATTCCTGTTTGGTAAACGCCATGAGTATGGGAATGGGGGCTCCCCATCGATTTTTTGATTTTCGGGCTTTCTTGTACCACTTGCTCTTTTCAAAAAAAATCGAACAGATGTTATCGGGATCACTGGGCGGTGTCGATGCACAGGCACTTAAAAACGCCATCAGCAAAATCAAAACTGATATTCTCATAAATTAGTCCTTACCGATTCCATGTTCTGCCAATAGCGCTAAAAGGGCGTCTTCGCTGAGAATCTCTACGCCCAGTTCTTGTGCTTTTTTCAGTTTTGATCCTGCCGCAGCACCCGCCACGACATAGGCTGTTTTTCCGGAAACCGAACCACTTACCCTGGCGCCCAGAAACTGAAGTTTGGCTTTGGCTTCATTGCGTGACAAAACAGACAAGGATCCGGTTAACACAAACGTCTGCCCCTCCAGACTTTGAGGCGGCCCCCTGCCAGCTTCGCCCACGGGCCATGTTATTCCGGATTGCAGCAATGATTCTATAATTTCACGATTGTGCGCCTGTCTGAAAAACACGGCTATCCGCCTTGCTACAACGGGTCCGACATCCGGCACTTCCTGCAGTGATTCCTCATCGGCAGCCATGATGGTGTCAAGGTCGTCATAATGGCGCGCCAGACTCCTGGCGGTAGACTCACCCACGTCAGATATGCCCAGTGAGTAGATAAACCTTGGCAGAGTGGTCTGCTTGCTCCGCTCCAGCGCCGCTATCAGATTATGGGCCGATTTGGGTGCCATCCTGTCTAGCGGAATTATGTCCTGTGCCTTTAATTTGTATAAATCCGCACTGGTCTGAATCAATTTCTCATCCACCAGCTGGTACACGAGTTTTTCACCCAGGCCATCGATATCCATAGCCATGCGTGCTGCGAAATGGCGTATATTTTCTTTCCGTTGCGCACTGCAATACATGCCTCCCGTACATCGGGCAACGACTTCGCCGGACGCAATCACCACGTCAGATCCGCAGGCCGGGCAACTGTCGGGTAACTGAATCGTTTCCGCATCGGGTACTCTTTTTTCTTCTAACACACGCACAACCTTGGGGATTACATCTCCCGCTCGCTGTATGACCACCGTGTCGCCAAGCATCAAACCCAGGCGGGTTATTTCGTCCATATTATGCAGCGTGGCATTGCGGATGGTGACGCCACCAACAAAAACCGGTTTCAGTCTCGCAACCGGTGTAATCGCGCCGGTTCTGCCGACCTGAAACTCAACATCCTCAACCCGGGTGGTGGCTTCCTCTGGCGGAAACTTGTGTGCTATGGCCCAGCGGGGCGTTCTCGTCAACAGGCCTAATCGATTCTGCAAACCGATAGCATCCACCTTGATAACGACACCATCAATTTCATAGGGCAACTGATCTCTGGTTGCAAGCATACGCTTGTAATAGGCAACGCATTTTTCAATTCCAGTCACGGTTTCAACCAGCGGATTGATTCTGAATCCCCATTCTTTAAGGGATTCGAGAATCTCGCCATGTCTAGCCGGCAGATCGCCACCTGCAACCAACCCCACGCTGTAGCAATACATGGTCAATGGACGTTTTGCAGTCAACCTCGAATCCAGTTGCCGCAAGCTTCCAGCTGCTGCATTTCTGGGATTGACAAACAACTTGTCACCCTCCCGCGCGGCTCTCTCATTCATCTTTCTGAAGCCTGATTTCGAGATATAAATCTCCCCTCTAACCTCCAGAGTTGCCGGATAACCCTTGCCACGGAGTCGAAGTGGAATCGTATCAATCGTTCTGACGTTGGCTGTGATGTCTTCTCCCGACGTGCCATCACCTCTGGTGGCTGCCTGCACAAGACGCCCCTCCTGGTACAATATGCTGACGGCTACGCCATCGATTTTCGGTTCACAGGTGTAGGTGGGGGCTACTTCGGAATCAAGTCTGGTTTTAATACGATGATCAAAGTCCCGCAAATCCTCTGCGTTGAAGGCGTTATCCAGAGACAACATTGGCAGTCGGTGCAGCACCTGCGCGAAGGATGACAGCGGTTCGCTACCCACTCTCCGGGTAGGAGATTCTGGAGTGACCAGTTGTGGATGCTGTGCTTCCAGTTCAGCCAGACGCCGAAACAGTAGATCAAATTCACGATCGGTGATCTCCGGCGTATCGAGTGAATGGTATAGATAATTGTGATGCTCAATCTCGGATCGCAGAACTTCAATCTCTTTGACAACTGCGTCGGGAACTGTCATGGATGCCTCACCGGGATTTTAATCATTTACAGTGGGTATAGGCGGAAACTCGAATTAAACAGGGTCATGCACGCGCAGCGAAAGCCAATCATCATGGGTACCTGGCGCTATATTCACGGATCAACTGCAGCTCGTGCTCAAGAGCCTGCTGCGTAATTGTATTGTGTTTGCCGTCCTTGATTGCAGCATCCAACTCTGACGCCAATTGCTTGACCTTCTCAATCATCTGGCTGAAGCCCGCCACGGGATCGTCCAGTTCATGCAATTTTATAAACAGACTCACACCGGGAGTAACCAACTGATGCATGGTATTCAGGTCAAAAGTTCCCGGCTCAACGGCATTCAGCAGACTAAAAATCGGCTTTTTGGTGTGGTCGTCCATATAGTGGAATATGTCCATTTCCCCAAACTGGAACCCACAGGTCACTAATGATTCCAGTAGGTGTTGCCCGTTGAAGTCAGCGTTTTTTGCTAACACATTCATAACAAAAAGTTTTTCCGGGCGAGGAGATTTTGCAACGCCTTGCTGTGTTGGTGATTCCTTCTGCTGTTGTGAAGCCGCTGATTTAACCAGCGGTTCACCTGGAATGAGCGACTCAAATTCAAGCGCATCACCAGTATCTTCATCTGCGCCTGTGAGTACCGGATCCATCAGAACCGGCACATCTTCTTCAAGACCAGGGCCCGCCCGGTGATCAGAGGTGAGCTTTTTATTATTATTTACACCCTGTTTGACTGGCCTCGCACCGCCACTTGGCAGTTCGGCGCGTAATAACGACAGATCATCGGCGTCGACTGCTTCCCCAACTTTGCTCTGAAACTCCTTATCCAGAGACATCTTGAGTTTGGGTGGACCGCGACGCATTTTCCAGTATCCGTGCACAAGTACACCGGCAATAACCAGAGGTCCTAATATGAGTAACCAGTCACGCAGACTGAAATCAATCATGGCAGACTCCCTTTGTGTACGGTTTCATATTAACCAGTTTTTGCCCGGATTCCACTCCCGCTGTGTCAACTATACCGCGGCCAGGGCAACCGCTTCGTCAACATCGACGGTTACAAGTCGCGACACTCCGGGCTCATGCATGGTTACTCCCATCAATTGATGCGCCATCTCCATGGAGATCTTATTGTGGGTGATGTAGATAAACTGCACCGTTCTGGCCATTTCCTGGACCAACTCCGAGTATCTTGCCACATTGGCATCATCCAATGGTGCGTCCACCTCATCCAGCATGCAAAATGGTGCTGGATTAAGAGAAAAAATCGAAAACACCAGAGCAATAGCCGTCAATGCTTTCTCCCCGCCCGACAACAGGTGGATACTGGTATTCCGTTTACCCGGTGGACGCGCCATAAACCCGACCCCGGTATCCAACAGGTCATCCCCGGTCATCTCGAGATAGGCGTGGCCCCCACCAAACAATTTGGGGAATACTATTTGCAGTTTTAAGTTTACCTGATCGAAGGTTTCTTTAAACCTGGTACGGGTTTCTTTATCAATTTTACGAATGGCATTTTGCAAAATCGCAAGTGCGCTTTCCAGATCCTCATTTTGCGCGTCCAGGTATTGCTTTCTCTCCAGTTGCACATCGTATTCATCTATGGCAGCCAGATTGATGGCGCCAAGCCGTTGAATTCGATTTCCCATTCGCTCCAGCTGTTGCTCCCATTCCGGGTCATTGGCCGCCTCGGGTAATCCTGCAATTACCTCGTCCAATTTAAAAGATTCATCTTCTAACTGTTCTTTCAGAGTCGAGCGACGCACTTCCAGTGCCTGCCATTCCATTTTTACACTTTCGAGACGGGTACGAACCTGCTCCGTCTTCTCCTCGGTTTCGCCGCGCTTTCGCTCCAACTCACGCAGCTTGTATTCGACAGCTTCCACTGACTGCCGTACCGCTGTTAGTTCTTCTTCCACGACCAGTCTTCTCTCAAGCTGGGTCGCCAAATCCGCTTGCAATGCCGCCAGAGGCGCTGCACTCTGTTGGATGGATTCCTGAAGAAATGTTCGGCGTTGCTCAAGCGTTTCCATCTGATTACCCAGTCGCCTCAAGGCATCCCGCATGGAAGCCAGCTGATTGTTAATCGATTGGGTCTGCATAGCTAATTGATGGGCTGAATCCTTGTCATTGCGAGCTTGATGGCGAGCCTCTTCCAGCATCTTGCGGTTCTCATCCCGCTCCGCCAATCGCCTTTGCCGCTGCTCTTCATTAATAGCCATCAGATCCAGGGCTTGCGCCAAAGCATTCCGTGAACCGGCAAGACTTTGCTCATCACGACTCAATTGCATCTTACTTTCCGCAATTTCACTGCTTAAGCGCTGCAGATCAGCATTGCGCTGCTCCAATTGAACTTGAAGCGCACTCTTTTCTGCTCTGATTTCATTCAAAGTCGTTTGTTTTTCGGCCAGTGTACCTTGTGCTTCTTCCCTCTTGCCCTCAAATTCCTGCAATCGATGCATGCCATCTTCGAGCAGGGAAGCTTTTTCATCCACCTGTTGTTGCAGCGCCGTAATCTGCTGCACCAGTGCATTCAGTTCCTGTTGTCTGCTGATAACACCTGCGCCGGTCTCATTTCCCTTCATGACGCGCAGCCAGTTTTTACCCAGCCATATTCCATCCCTGGTAACGATGGACTGATCACTACCGAGAGACCGTCTGACTTGCATGGCATCTGGCAGATCCTCAGCGGCATAAATGCCATGTACATAGGGTTCAATGTCCCAGTCCGCTCGAATTCGACCGGAAAGTAAGGACAAGTCTGGAGCACTGGACACTGCAACTGTCGAATCCCCGGGTGGTTGGTTCTCCAGGAATTCCAGAGCGCCTTTTTCAAAATCCCCCAACAATGCCGAAATGGCATCGATCCCGTCGACACAGACGGCCTGCAAGTGGCCGCCCAGCACCGTCTCGACCGCGTGCTCCCAACCAGCCTCAACCTCGAGTCCCTCAGCCAAACGTCGGGTATCCGCCAGACTGTGCTTTTCCAGCCATTCCACGCCAACATTATCCTGTTGACCCAGCGCTGCCTGCTGCAATGCTTCCAGCGAAGCCCGCCGTCCTTTGAGCCGTTGCAAATCTCCACGCAGTTGATCCAGCTCATGAGAATGCTCATTATTGCTGGTTCTCTGCTGTTCAATCGTACCGATCAGTTCTCGAATTATCTTCTCAGATGTCTGAATCTCTGTACTCGCGGTCCGTTCACTGTCTTTAAGCGGCTCGATTTTCTGGCCGACATTTAGCTGCCGTAATGCTTCATTGTCTTGCTTGAGTATGACCAGTGTCTCATTCCGTCTTTGCATTGACTCTTCAAGATGCAGGATGCGAGACTGCTCCACTTCCGATCGCTGCTTCGGTTCGGCTGCCTGATAATTAAATTCATCCCAGTTGAGCTGCCACTGGTGCATCTTTTCTTCGGCACTTGACAATCGATTACTGGAAATGTTTTCTTGCTCATGTGCCACCTCAGCCCGGGGCACGGCAGATTCCAGACTGTTGGAAAGTTGTGCCATCTTTTCCTTATCAGATGCCATATCTGATTCGACTGCATGCCAGTCAGTCATCACCGAATCCAGGTCAAGAGCCCATTGTCTGGATCTTTCCTGCTGGTGCTGAATCGTCTCTTCGATACGCGCTATCTCCGTGCCGAGATCGTAGTATCTTTTTTGGACCTCATTGCTGCTGTCGGTAAACTCCACTTGCTGCTCACGCAGTTTTTCTATTTCTGCATCAATGGATCTGTGCTCTGCGATACTGGCTTGCTGTTCTATTTCAAGCTTGCCTATATACTTTTCTTGCTGTCCTGCTTCATTATCCAGCGCAATCCACCGCAACCCCCGCAGCTGTGCTCGAAGCTGCCTTTCTTCTTTTTTCAACTCCTTGAATCGCCCCGCAGCACGCGCCTGTCGTTGCAAATGGTGTAACTGCCTGCCCAGTTCTTGCCGAATGTCACTGAGCCGATCGAGATTTTCCCTGGTGCGTGATATGCGTCTCTCTGTTTCGCGGCGGCGTTCCTTATATTTGGATATCCCTGCCGCTTCTTCTATATATACCCGAAGCTCTTCGGGCTTTGCCTCAACCAGCTGACTGATCATGCCCTGTTCGATGATCGAATAACTGCGGGGACCTAAACCTGTGCCGAGGAAAATATCGGTGATATCCTTACGGCGACATTTCTGGCCATTCAGATAATAGCTGGACAGACCATCCCTGGTTATTTTTCTCTGTATGGATATTTCGCTATAACTGGCATATTCACCGGTCAGCTGACCCTCGGTATTATCGAATCGAAGCTCTATGCTGGCTTGTCCAATCGGCTTTCGACCGACTGAGCCATTGAAAATAACATCCGCCATCGTCTCACCCCGCAGATTCTTGGCGGAACTTTCACCCATGACCCAACGGACAGCATCGATGATATTTGATTTTCCACAGCCATTCGGACCGACGACGGCACATAAATTACTGGGGAAGCGAACGGTTGTAGGATCTACAAAGGATTTAAAACCTGCTAGCTTGATCGACTGCAAACGCATAAAACAGTGTTACTCCAGAGATCTGACTAATCGCCTTACATGGATACATCAGGGATCAGATTGTTATGTCTATCATATTAACCCAGGCGGCTGTCCGAGCATAGACGGGGTCGCCCAGACTGAGTAGTCCCACTATTTCACAAGTTCTGATATTCTCAGTTTGACCACCTGAGTGCGCGAATCCACTGTCAATGACTCTGATATGGCCTGATAGTCTCCCGGTGAGGCTGTGGGCTCCCCTGACCTGGAAACTCTTGCCACGATCTGAACCTGACCGACAGTCAATATGTTCCTCTCGGGCAGCATCGACATGGTGTCATCCAGACGCACCATTCTGGGCAAATCGGACACCATCATCCGCTCTACCGCCAATGGCATGGGCGGACCCTGCGCCGCTCTCGCAAATACAAATACCGTATCATTGGCATCTACTGGTAACTTGTTATCGATCTCCACCAGGACGTTGAAGATCTGCTTTGCTGCTTTGATACCGGGTGGCTGTTGCGAGGTCTGACTTGAAGCAGCCGCTGCTGGTACCGGTGCAGATTCACCCAGCAACTCGCGTGCTTCGGCGATGCTTTGTTGCAGCATTTGGGTGCGTTCCGGCGAGACATTTTGAGCGATTATGCGTTCGAAATAATCGATAGCAGACGCATGGTCACCCGACACATAAGCTTCCATACCGAGCATCTCAAGTACATTTGCAGATTCAGAATCCAGCGCCAGAGTCGCTTCAATAGCCTGCTGGACTCTGGGCGTTATTTGTCTAGCATCCGCCATATAGACGGATTCTGCATAATAGGATCGAAGCAGGTGATCTTGCGGATATCGGTCCAGCAGTGTTTCAAAGGCATCGGCTGACTGCTCATACTCACCCAGTTTGACTAACGATCGGGCCAGCAGCATCCATCCCTCGTCATTTTCGGGTTGGTTGGACAGTGACTCTCGCAGACGTCGGATGACGCCCGACATATCTTGCTCTGTGTGATCGGCTTGCTGTACCAGATCCAGTTCTTCCGCTAGCAAAACATCACTCATCGAACCGAAGGAAAGCCCCCAGTCCGCATATAAAAAGACAGCAAGTAGTGGTATTACAGCCGCGAATGTCAGCGGCAAAAGCAGATTGGATGAACCGGTTTGTGCCGCGGCTTGCTTTTCCGGCGCTTGCCGCGGCTCCCGGTCAGACTGTACATCAGCAAGCAATTCCTGTTCAAGTTCTAGCTTCAACTGTTCGAAAACTTCATCTGTCACCACCCACTCGGCCCGACTCGCTTCCAGCTCCGCCAGCCGCTGTTTAAATATTTCAATATTGATTGCCGATCTTGCCTGATCGCCGGAGCCACCTTTATAAGCCCTCCTGGAAGAAACCAACACTGGCAAGAAAACGAAAGCCGAGGCCAATAAGGACAACAACAGTGCAACTATCCAAAATGTTATCATGCGAATTACTTAGTCTGTGGTTACTTGATGGGTGATGAAAATACGCCGGCCTACCTGTTCTCAGTGTCGTCCAGAAGTTCGTGCAACCTGTGCTGATCCTCAACAGACAGATCGACGCCACTCTCTTTACTTTTGCTGAATATAAACCGATGCAGGAGCCAGAGACCCAATGCCAATAACAACAGCGGACCAAACCAGAGCAGCAGCGTATTTTTATTCACTCTCGGGCGATAGAGAATAAAATCGCCATAACGCTCATACATAAATTGACGAACCTCTGCGTCACTTGTACCCGCCTGCACCAGGCGATGGATTTCGCGGCGCAAATCCTTTGCAATCATGGAATCTGAACCTGCAAGATTGGTATTCAAGCACTGCGGGCATCTGAGTTCATCCACCAGTATGCGGTAGCGCTCCTGCGTTTGCGGATCGGAGAATTCATAGGCATCTATGGCCCCAAAGCCTGCTCCCGACACACTCCACAGCAGACAAATGATGGCAACAGACTTGAATGGGCGATTCAACATGATCACTTGCTATCCCCTTGCGGCCGTTTGTTCAACTTGCTCGCGCTTTACTGCATCGACTACGGGCAGCAACGTGTCCAGCCAAACATTGCGTGTCACCGGTCCAACGTGGCGATACCTGATATAGCCCTTGGCATCCATGACAAAGGTTTCAGGCGCACCATAAACGCCCAGATCAATGCCCAGAGTCCCTTCGGTATCCGCCACGCTAACCCAATAGGGATTCTCATATTTCTGCAGCCATTGCTGCGCTTTTTCAATATCGTCGTGGTAGTTAACCCCGATTACCCGTATTGAACCCTGCCTGGAAATTTCTAAAAACTGGGGATGTTCCACAACGCAATTAGGACACCAGGTTGCCCAGACATTAATCAGCGACACATGTCCCAGCAGATCCTCTTTGCGGATAACCCTGTCCGGGTTAAGCACATCTACCAGCTCGAATTCAGGCATGGGTTTGCCGATCAGCGCTGAGGGTAAATGATGCGGATCATCGAGACCGAATCCGGCGGCTAACAACATCGCCAGAAGAGCGAAAACACCCAGCGGAACGAACAGACTCGGCTTGCTCATGCGTTGCTCACCTCCGCCGTATCGGTCACCCAGTTGCGCTGTTTCTTTAGCGCGCTAACCAGTCGGTATTTTCTGTCAAATACGGTAATCAATCCGCCCAGCATCATGCATAGGCCGCCAAACCAGATCCATCTAACGAAAGGTTTGTAGTGTACCCGGACTGCCCATGCTCCCATGGTCCCAACCGGTTCGCCCAGAGCCACATACAGATCACGGAACAACCCTGGATCTATATCGGCTTCGGTCATTACATTTCCCTTTACCAAATATTTTCGTCTCTCAGGATGCAGATCCAGCAGATATTCACCGTTCTTGCTGACCTGAATATTGCCTCTATCTGCAATATAGTTCGGACCTTTTATTCTTTGCACACCAACCAGCCGGAATTCATAGGCGCCCATAGTGACTGTGTCACCCGGGGTCATGCGAACATCTCGTTCATCCGAATAGATTGATGTCATACATACGCCAATAACAGAGATGGCAATCCCCAGATGTGCGATCCACATACCATAGTAAGAGGGTGTCTGTTTAAAGACCGCTGCCAACCTGGCGCCAGCAGTTTTACTTCTGATCCGATAGTACCCATCCAGCAGTAAACCGGTGCCTAGCAATGCAGCCAAAAAGACGCAAATAACCACCCACGCGCTGAAACTGTCGCCATACAACAGGGCAAACAGCAGCGCAATGACGGCACTGATAGCCAGCAGAGGCAGTAGACTCTTGCGGTAGACTTCGATAGGCGTTCGTTTCCACCGGGAGAAGGGTCCCAGGGCCATAAAGGCAAATAACACCAATGCCACGGGGACGAAGATGGTATTGAAATAGGGAGGTCCGACCGAGATCTTTTTGCCCCCTGTCAAGGCTTCATAGCCCAGTGGATATAGCGTGCCCAACAGAACTATTGCAGCAGCCACCACCAGCAACATATTGTTAACCAGCAACAGTGCTTCCCTGGAGGTAAAATCAAACCCGGCCTTGCTCTTGATATGAGCGACCCGAACAGCGAACAGGGTCAGTGAACCGCCTATCACAATGACCAGGAAACCAAGTATAAAAAGTCCGCGTTTTGGATCGACAGCGAATGCGTGTACGGAAGTCAATACCCCCGAGCGCACCAGAAATGCGCCGAGAAGACTCAGGGAAAACGCAAAAATCGCCAGCAATACAGTCCAGGTTTTGAAAACGCCGCGTTTTTCCGTTGCCGCCAGCGAATGGATCAATGCCGTGCCGACCAGCCACGGTAAAAACGAGGCATTTTCAACGGCATCCCAGAACCACCAACCACCCCAGCCCAGTTCATAGTATGCCCACCAGCTACCCAGCGTTATGCCAATGGTTAAAAAAGCCCAGGCCGTATTGGTCCAGGGTCTGGACCACTTGGCCCAGGCGGAATCAAGACGTCCGCTAAGCAGGCTGGCAATAGCAAAGGCAAAAGGCACCGAGAAACCCACATAGCCCATATAGAGCATTGGCGGGTGGACGATCAGACCAAAGTCCTGCAGCAACGGATTCAGATCGTTGCCGTCAGCAGGGAAAACCGGTAGAGAGCGTTCAAATGGATTGGATGTGAACAGGATAAAAAGGATAAACCCGGTGCTCAGGGCGCCCATCACCGCCAATACCCGGGCACGCATATCCAGGGTCAGACTACCGCTTAATACGCTGACCGCCAGGGTCCAGCCACTCATTACCAGGATCCACAGAAGAAACGATCCCTCGTGGGCTCCCCACACGGCAGAAACCTTGTAGATGTCGGGTAGTTGCGAATTCGAATTGCGGGCAACATAGTCCACGGAGAAATTGTCTTGCAGGAAGGCATGAATCAAACATGCAAAACTGATCGACACGAAGACAAACATGCCCGCAGCAAGACTGGAAGCCGAACGCATCCATGCCCGGTTGTCTTTTATGACGCCCCACATGGGCAGAACGGCCAGGGTCAGGGACAACCCCAATGCCAGTATCAGCGCAAAGTGACCAAGTTCAGGGATCATTGCATCACTCCCCTATTCACTCTCGCCATGCGCTGCCGCTATTGCGGCTGCCACTTCCGGGGGCATGTAATTCTCATCGTGTTTAGCCAGCACTTCTTCCGCAACGAATATGCCTTGCTGATTCACTTTCCCCAACGCGACGATTCCCTGCCCCTCGCGAAACAGGTCAGGTAATATACCTGTATACGCCACTCTCAGGGGCGCCGTTTTCAAGTCCGAGATATCAAATTCAATCAGCAGGCTTGATTCATCCCGGCGCAAACTTCCCGGGACCACCACACCTCCGGCACGAATTGTCTTTCCGACAGGCGCCTCACCGGATGCGATCTGCTGGGGAGAATAAAACAGATTGATATTTTCATTCAATGCCATCAAGGTTAAACCCACTGCGGCCGAGGAAGTCACCACGAGGAATAACACCACGTAGAGCCTGCGTCTTCGATGCGGTTTCATGTTTCCGAATTTCATTAAAAAACCTTACTATTGTCTTGAAGTGATCACTAGTGTTTGTAAGAACTACGCCATGTAAATTGAGCCGTATCAGCGCACCTTATTGGGCAGTATTTTCTCTTGCAAGTTCCCTGCGTTGAAGTTGTTTATGCTGCTGCAGGAATCGCTTGTGCATCAACACGGGTTTGATTGCATTGAAGGCAAAAACAACCAGTGTCACAGCATACGCCGACCACACATAAAGCCCATGGCCGCCCATGGCCAGAAACGCAGAAAATGAATCAAAACTCATGCTGTTCGCACCCGGTCTCGAACCCACTGAGTCCGATTTTCCTGTTCAAGTATTTCCACTCGGATGCGCATCATCCAGGCCGTTGCGAATGCACTGTAATAGCCTACAACCATAATAAGTAAGGGAATCCACATCTCCGGCGGCATTGCCGGTTTCTCGGTCAGCTTGAAACTGGACGGCTGATGCAGGGTAAACCACCACTCTACCGACATTTTGATAATAGGAATATTGACCAGACCCACCAGGGCCAGAATTGCACAGGCTTTTCCCGCTGCTTCCTTATTCTCCATGGCGGATCGAAGCGCGATGACGCCAACAAACAGAAACAGTAATACCAGCATGGAGGTCAGCCGCGCATCCCATACCCACCAGGTTCCCCAAATAGGCTTGCCCCAGATTGCGCCTGTGGCTATCGACAGGAATGTCAGCGAAGCACCCAGCGGCGCGGCTGTTTTTAATGCCAGATCCGCCAATTTTATTTTCCAGATCAGGCCCACGGCTCCAGCCAAAGCCATCATCATATAGCTGGATTCGGCCAGGATGGAAGCCGGTACATGGATGTACATGATTCTGAAGGCATTACCCTGCTGGTAATCCGGAGGCGCATAGGCCAATCCCCAAACCACGCCGGTGCACAGTACTAAGCCGGTCATTGCCACAAACCAGGGCAACAGCTTGCCACTGATCTCGTAGAACCACTTCGGAGATGCAAATTTATGAAACAACGACCACACTCTTCCCATATCCTGTTCCTGGATCGAGTCCCTAATCGATTACAGTTGATTTACGCTGCTGAAAGTGACTCCATTCTACCAGACTTTTAGTCTGTTTATGCTTGCTTAAGATCAACTGGAGGCGCTTATTCTCAGACCCGCGGCAGTGGCGAGCGGGGCGAGTCCAAGACCCATTACCAGCAGCGATCCCATCCACAATAAGTGCCCTGCGAATGATTGGCCATCAACACCCGCCTGAACTGCAAGAGTCCCCAGGATCAGCACGGGTACATACAGCGGCAAGATCAATACCGAGATCAACAGACCGCCTCGCTTCAGCCCAACAGTTAACCCGGCGCCAATTGCGCCGATAAGACTCAAAATGGGCGTACCTATCAAAAGCGTCAACTCGAGAGCAATAATGCCATCAACAGGCAGAAACAGCATAACCGCCAACACAGGCGTCAACAATGTCAAGGGAAATCCCGTGACCAGCCAGTGTCCGACTACTTTTCCAAGCACCACCATGAACAGCGGTTGCGGGCTGATCAGTATCTGTTCCAGCGATCCATCCTCATAATCGCTCTTGAACAATCCATCCACGGAGAGCAGCGTGGCCAATAGTGCAGCCACCCACAATACGCCAGGCGCAAGACCTGAGAGTACCTGCGGCGATGGGCTGATACCGAGTGGAAACAGCGTCACGACAATAAAGAAAAATGCCAGCGGATTAAGCAGATCCGAACTGTTGCGATACGCAATCTTGAGATCTCTTCTAACTGTAGCAAAGAATATGTTGTGCATAGATGCCTTGTTTAATTTGCCGGTGTTGCGTCAGTAACCCAACAGCAAGGAACGCACTGCATGGTTAATATTCAGCAATTGATGGGAAGTCAACATGACGATGCCGCCACCGTCCAGGTGCTGCTCAATCTGTACTTCCAGATTCTTTACACCATCCACATCGATAGAACTGAAAGGTTCGTCCAGCAACCATAATTTGGCTTTAATCAGGAAAAGTCTGGCAAGATTCACCCTTTTCTTTTGTCCCGCCGAGAGAGATCCGCACAAGACATCCTCATAACCCCACAACCCCACCTGAGCCAGAGCTTCCCAGATATTTTTCTGGCTGACCTCCTGATCCTGCAAGGATGCGAGCCAGGACAGATTTTCTTCCGGGCTTAAACTTTCCTTGACACCGCCAGCATGGCCAATGTAGAGCAGTTGATCGACATAGCCTGCAAAATCATCGGAAATGGGCTTTCCCTGCCATTTAATGTCACCGTCATAGCTATGAAAAAGACCGCAGATAATGCGCAACAGAGTCGTTTTACCGGATCCATTAGAACCTTCAATTCTCAGAATCTCACCGTCACTCACCTGAAAATCGAGATTTTCAAACAGCATCCTGCGATCGCGTTCACAGGTAATACCTATGCCTTCAAGCGACATGCATTGCTCCTGATAGTTGCCCGTTGTTAAATTGCTTGGGGAAGCTCTGATTATTCGGTTTTTCGAGATGACTACGAGTCTGGCGGATTATAACGAAAAGGGCGCATGAGTGCTTAGGCAAACCCGGTTTGAATAAAATAACTGGTTGCAACGGATGAACGTCACTCAAATTAGGCTGAACGGCCATAACAGCGACTGTTTTTCCTGAATCGCATCAACTAACATGATGCATCAAAATGGTTGAGGCAAGCCCCGGGATCGCAACAGACTCAAGGGTAACCGCAGCAGGATAACATTATGCGTTCCGTCATTTATGTAATCGTGTTTAAGGGCGAAATACTGGCAGGCCATCAGATTATTTCCGTGAAGGCGCATTTAGCCCAATTGCTTAAAGCGGATGCAAATCAAATAACCAGACTCTTCTCCGGAAAGCAGGTGGTGCTGAAGAAAACTGCTGACAAGGCAGTTGCTCTTAAATACGGTACTGCCCTGAAAAAGGCGGGTGCTGATGTTCGGGTCAAGGTAATCAAATCGGATGCAATTCCAGCCAGGGCTCCCGCAACCACTGCCAGGACTCCTGGCCAGGCAATTCCCTCGCCGACTCCCCCGACTGCCGCTATGCGCCTGGTACCCAACGAGGGCAACATATTTGATGCAACCCCGGAGACGCCCTCACCAGGTATTGACTTGCGCGAATTGTCCCTGGCTGAAGCGGGCGAAGGCACGCTGGGTGAGCCCCGGGAAACAGTTGCAGTGGATCTGGATCTTAGCGCATTGAATCTTAGCGAGCCCGGCAAAGGCCCTCTGGCAGAGCCCAAAGAGGAAGCACCCAAAGTGGACGCCCCGGATTTTGGTCTGGATGCACCTGGTGCAGTGTTAGAGACCCTTCACGAAGAGGTAGAACTACGCAATCCGGACACCTCGAGTATGACCCTGGCCACTGCGGGTGCAGATATATTGCCGGAAGAAGAAAAGCAGCCCGAGCCGGCGGTACCTGATACCAGCAAGATTCATTTGGTCACCAATTTCGATCGGTAACCCGCCTGCCTCAAGTCGATTTGATGCAATCGGTCCAGATCTGCGGGTAGATCAATATCCCACAGGGTTTTCGCTAATGACCAGTTCCACCCCAGTCTATTCATGCGCCGACAGGTTTCTGCACACACGGTATCGGAACCCCAGCGGATATCCCGGAACAGAGACGCTTCTGCCCGCTTGAGTCCCAGCAAGACATAACCACCATCCATTGCGGGTCCCAGCACGGCATCCGAGCCCATTTCCAGCCTGGACAATGCCTTGTCCAGGTATGCAACACTCAACGCCGGGCAATCACTGCCGATCAGAAGCACATAATCCGCGCGTCCCTTCGCAGCGCCTTCGAAGGGGCCGAGCGATTCCCGTACGCCATTGAACATCCGTTGGCCCAGATCTTTTCCTGTCTGGCAGTGCAAGGATATGCTTTCCACGGCATGATAAGGCGCGAAAAAACTGTCATTTGCATCCGGGCTTACCCAGAACTCTATGGGGCAAAGATTCCCCTCCAGTAAAGTGGCAGCGATATGATTTACCAGTCGACAATGCAGCTCGCAGGCGCCCTCAGCACCCAGAGCGGGGATCAGTCTGGTTTTTACCTGTCCCGGAACCGGCGCCTTGCAGAAGAGCAGAATCCTGCCTCGCGGGTATTTATAGGATGAATTCACAATCTGCTTATCCAGTGGCGCCATGTGGTCGCTTTCACCTGAATCTAATCGTAATAGATGCGAGCCAGATGCTCGGGACTGGCGCCGAAGAAATATGCCAGACGGACTCGCCACATCAACAAGACAGTCGCAAGAATACCCTTTGTCTCCCATTTTCGGCTGGAAGCAACGACCACAGAACGGCTGCAATAAGGACGAGACTTCTTTTTCAGCAACCTACTCAAGCTGATATCTTCCATAAGAGCGACACAAGGAAAACCGCCCACCGCATCAAAAGCCGCGCGTTTTACAAATATCGCCTGGTCACCCGTTGCAATGCCGGTCATGCGCGAGCGCCAGTTCATAAAGAACTCTATGATTCGAAATAGCCAGTGACTGCCTGAGAGCTGCACATCGAATCGACCCCACTGCTTGCCGGAATTTGGAAAACCATTCGCCAACACGGATAAAAAGTCGTCCGGCAATCGTGTATCCACATGAAGAAATAATAGAATGTCGCCGCTGGCAACATCTGCCCCGGCATTCATCTGCGAAGCCCGGCCTTTGGCTGAGACGATCACCTGATCCGCAAACTTTTCTGCCAGTGTGACGGTATTATCCTGGCTGCCGCCGTCAACAATAATCAGTTCAACCGATGCATCGGTGATTCGCTGTGACGCGTCAAGGAGTGGATAAATTAGCCGCTCTTCATTCAGCACCGGGACAATCAGCGAGACACGCACAGACTTCTTCCATCACGTTGCCAGTGCGCCGCCGCAACTACTGCCCTGCCCGGCAGTACACGCATAACAATGCTCGCCAACGGTAATGCAGCCTTCGACAAAATCAGCAGCACTGATATCGACTTCTACCAGGTCGCGCAGGTGAGGTCTGGGTTTACCCAACGCTTTTAATGGCAAGTCCAGCATCTGATTGAAATCGCAATCATACAGGTAGCCCTGATAGTTCACACTCACCAGATTTCGACACATAACGGTCTGTAAATTGGTCTCCTGAAACGAGTCTCTCAACAATGACATATAGGAGAAGTACTGGTCTTTTGCGAGCAACCGGGCACCGAATCGATTGATTGGCATGTTTGCCAGCGCAAACAACTCGTTAAACACAATCCCATGGTTTTTCAGCAACTCTCTCTTGTAGTCTTTTTTCAGTTCATCCTGAGCGGGCGGCAAAACCGCATCATCCGGGTTGTACACAAGATCGAGTATCAAACCGGTGTCTTGCTTGCCATACCCCAGGCTATTCAGTTTTTGCAGCCCCAGAATGCTTTCCCTGAATACCCCTTTACCCCGTTGTTTATCAACATTTTGTTCGGTATAGCAGGGCAAGGAGGCAACCACAACAACTTCTTGCTTGGCCAAAAAGTCTGCAATATCTTCATATCCGGGCTCACCCAAAATAGTGGGATTGCATCTGTCCATCACGGTTACACCGAGTGCCGTGGCGCTTTCTACCAGGTATTTGAAGTGCGGATTCATCTCCGGTGAACCACCGGTAACATCCAGGGTGCCAATACCACGTTTGTCCAGCAGTTCGATCACCAACTCGATGTTTTCCAGATCCATCAATTCGGTTCGATTAGGTCCGGCATTGACGTGACAGTGTGTACAACTCAAATTACACAGATAACCCAGATTCACCTGCAGTGTATCGAGTGGGGCGCGCCTGATTGGCGGGAAATCGGTTTCAAGTATCAGTGGTCGGGTGTCCTGCATGGGGCCTACCTTTTATTATAATTTCATTTTCTGGGACTTATGACATCATTCAAGTCTTGGACCGCCATCAAAACGAATATATTTCACAGAGGATAGCACGGCTGACTTGACAACAGTACAATATACAGCCCTTGCCCTGGTAGCTCAGTCGGATAGAGCATCCGCCTCCTAAGCGGAGGGTCACAGGTTCGAATCCTGTTCAGGGCGCCAATAAATTCAAAGACTTACATAAGCTAACGAATGCATATTAGCTGCGATAAAAGTCTCTGGGTGCTTATTGGGTGCAGGGATTTTGACCAATAGATGGGTTAGGTCCTGGGTGCCCCTCAGTTCGATCAACACCTTCACAACTGTCAACAGAGCATATTCTTACCCTTAAGGGTGGCGGAAATGGCGGAATTGCGCATATGCCCATGTACAAAGGGTTTCAGCTG
>JASJXV010000239.1 GCA_030123805.1 Gammaproteobacteria bacterium | reverse complement strand
GACTAACCTACAGCAGACAAAACTGATCGACGAATATTCCTCGTATGCCAACCATCGGAACTATGGTCTGGCGACTTCAAGAGCTCCGTGCCTGGTTTAGCGTGTTCACTATTTTCTGTCCATAAAAAAATATTGCAAAACCTACCGTCGCAGTATAATGACGGTGTGTATCCCACGGAGCATACAAATGTTACAAGATGAATTAACCAATCACGAAGTGACTATCTGTCTGGAAGGAGGAGCCACTTTGGGACCTTTTCGTGCCACCTGGAGCAAGGATAAACCCGGAGACGTACGCGAGCTGTCCATAGTGTCCATAGAATACGACAAGTTTCTGCACGGTGAGGCACAACAGCGGTACAAATTTCACTTACATGATACATATGCTCATGCTGCTCACTCCCTCATCATTAATTTCGAGCGGGTGACCGCAATTTATGATCGTGTAAACCTGAAGTAATTGATTCCATAGATTTAAATAACAAGGCACGACGAAATTGTTTACTGCATTTCCGACGCTTGTTGCGATATGCGGAGCGCATATTCTAAGACGTTAGATTCCCTGGAGGGCTTCATCCCAACTGTTCTGCCTTCTTCCAGAGCGGTTTGCAGCGGCACGCCAGTACTCACTCTGTACATGGCCCACAAGGTACCGACACGATTGGCTGATGCACAGTGGACCAACAGGGGTCCACGGTTCTTATCACCCACAATGCTGGCAAATTTGCGCACATCTGCAGCACTGGGTGCCTCCTTGCCGATTGGAATATTGATGTACTCAATGCCCGCAATCTTCATGGCGGCGGCTTCCTCTGCAGTACCTTCCTGAGGTGTGCGTAGATCGACCACTGATTTGAAACCTTCTTCAAGAAGCAGATCGATACCGCCTTCATTGATGAGACCGGCGGTGGCCATACTGGGCGTCGTTCTGTTGTAATTGAAAATACGACCATCTATCCGGTCACCGAATGGGACGGTTTCGATCCGGGTTTTCTCGACTTCAGCGGAAGCGTGCACTGCGAATCCCAGAGTCAGATACAGCAGCGCAACTGAACCAATTAGTTGTTTCATTTCACTTTTTCACCTGCGGGGAAGTTCTGAAAATTAGAATTTTATTCTTGCGGTTGCGGCCGGAATCCGGACCCGGGACATCAAGGGGTGGACATTAATCAGAGCTTCCCAAAATTCTCGTTGCTACAATACTATACCCTGACATGGGTAACAAAAGGAACCGGGCTATTCCTGTGAAGCACCTGCTCGCCAGTTTTGTTCTGCGGTTACAATGAAACACCCGAATTATTCGCAACAGGCGCATAGAAATTGATGAAAATCCCATTAGATTTACTTGAGGCACTGGGGATAGCAAGCCAGGATATCGTAAAGATAGACATGTTAGGTGGAGGTGTCTCGGCAGATATCTGGCGGCTTGACCTTGCTCACGAAACAGTTGTGGTCAAACGGGCGCGTCGTTCCTTAAAAGTAGAGGCTGACTGGCAGGCGGACCCAAAGCGCATACAAAGCGAGATAGACTGGCACAATTTCGTGCGCTCATTCCTTCCGGAATCGGTTCCCGAAATCATTGCGGTTGCACCTGAGCACCATGCATTTTCCATGGGTCTGCTGGAATACCCCCTCTGGAAAGCTGAGTTACTGAAAGGCAAAGTAAAACCGCGATTTGCGGAACAAGTTGCTCAACACCTGGTAAGGATTCACTCCATGAGTACGACTAGATCAGAAATTCGACAACAATTCGCGCACGATGATCTGTTTTATGCCTTGCGAGTGGAGCCCTATTTTCTGACGACCGCTGACAAACATGTTGCAATTGGAGACACCCTCAGGGAATTGGGACATAACCTCCTCGTTACCAAGCTGGCACTGATGCAGGGCGATATCAGCCCCAAGAATATCCTTATAGGAACAGCGAGTCCTGTATTCCTGGATGCAGAAACTGCCTGTTATGGAGATCCTGCATTTGACATGGCGTTCTGTCTCACGCATCTGATGCTAAAAGTGTTACTCCAACCGAAACAGCTGCCGATTTTAATGGCAAGTGTCAGGACCATGTTCTCGACTTATCTTGCAGGCGTTGACTGGGAGGACACTGGCCATCTGGGTGAACGCATCACAAGATTACTGCAGGCTATTATGCTGGCGCGAGTAGATGGCAAATCACCTGTTGAGTATCTGGATTCAAAGCAACAAGCGCTGGTAAGAAATTTTTGTGTAACATCTATTAAGACGAGCGTTTCCGATCTGGACAGATTAATCCATGACTGGTCCAACGAGATTCAGCTGCACTAGGCAAACCCGGGGTCAGG
>JASJXV010000147.1 GCA_030123805.1 Gammaproteobacteria bacterium | reverse complement strand
AGACCGGCCTTTTTCTATTGTTTAATCAATACCTTACGCTTAAGTAAGTGCCATTACCCTCCGTCCCCTTTTTTTGAGAGTGCATGCAATGCATCGAATTTTCCGGCGCTATCCTGTATGACTTCGATTCTGTACCCCTGAGTGATATTAACCGGGAGGACGTTGCGCAGGTATCCTTGACCAAAGCCTTCCTGAATAACCCACAGAGCTTTCTGCACCATCTTTAGTCTCCGCAGCAGATGTCTATTCTTTAATAATCAGCTAGTTACGGTGTGTCTGTGGAATCTGTTCGTGCCTGGCAACTTGACTTTCTGGTGCTGGATGTTATTGTTTTCAACCCGCTCGAAAAGGATAAAACCTTACGCCGTGTGCAGAATCGATCGGGAGAGGTCGATTGAGACCATGATTCATACTGTGACATTAAAGATTTGAATCAACGGGAACAGCTATTTTTTTACAACCTCCTGCCTGAAGCATTTTTCGAATCGCGTTAGCAGCCAGAACTACTGACGTCAAGCACCGTGCCTCTTACGGAGGATCTCAACAGGAACCATGAGCAGAGTGATATCAGAGCGAGTAAAACCTGGTTTGCCACCCAAAACGGGCTTGTACGATCCATCCATGGAAAAAGATTCCTGCGGTGTAGGTTTCGTCGCTCATATCAAGGGCAAGGCAAGTCACCAGATTATGCTGGATGCCTGCCTTGTAAATTCCCGCATGGGCCACCGCGGTGGCTGCGGTTTCGAAAAGAATACCGGTGACGGTGCGGGTATCCTCACCGCGATACCCCACGAATTTTTCAGGGGGATAGCTCGTAATGCACTAGGCAACGAACTACCCCCGGATGGACTATTCTCCGTGGGAAACATCTTCCTGCCCAGAGATGAACAAGAGCGAGATTTCTGCCAGAAAACTATAACCAGAGTCATCGAAGAAGAGGGTCAACAGTTGCTGGGTTGGCGATCGGTACCAGTCAACGCCGAACGCGCTGATGTCGGACCCACAGCGAGGAGTGCTCAGCCGCATATTGAACAATTGTTTATCGGTGCCAAAAAGGGCTTGTCAAACGATCAATTCGAGCGAAAGCTGTATATCATCCGCAAACGTTTCACCCATCTGCTGCGGGGCAATAAAGATCTCAAAGAAGCATTGAACGTCTATGCCTGCAGCCTCTCCAGCAAGATCATTATCTATAAAGGCATGCTAACACCAGGGCAGTTGTTCCCATTCTATGACGATCTGCAAAATCCGGCTTACGAAACCCATCTGGCGATGGTTCACTCCAGATTCAGCACCAACACATTTCCTTCCTGGGATCGTGCGCAGCCGAATAGATTCATGAGCCATAACGGGGAAATCAATACGCTGCGCGGTAATGTCAATTCCATGACCTCACGGGAAGGGATTGCCAAATCAGACGTGTTTGGGGATGACATTGCAAAGCTGTTCCCCATTGTAGAACCGGACTGTTCTGATTCGGGAACCTTTGACAATGTTCTGGAATTCCTGTTGATGTCGGGTCGAACCCTCCAGGAAGCCATCATGATGATGATTCCTGAAGCCTGGCAGGCAGATGAAAATATGTCCCGGCACAAACGGGATTTCTATGAATACAACTCTGCCCTTATGGAGCCCTGGGATGGCCCTGCTTCCATTGTATTCACTGACGGTCGCTATATAGGTGCTGTGTTGGACAGAAATGGTCTACGACCAAGCAGATACTACGTCACCAAGGATGATAAGGTGATCATGGCTTCAGAAGTGGGTGTGCTGCCGGTGGAACCTGAAAATGTCTTACTCAAAGGCAGATTACACCCGGGCAGAATGTTCCTGATAGATTTCGAGCAGGGACGCCTGATTCCTGACGAGGAACTTAAGGATACCTTCTCAAAGGCAAGACCTTATGGTGAATGGTTACGCAATCAGAAGCTGACACTGGGTGATCTCAAACCTACCGGCGCTGAACACCAATTCGAACCTGAAAATCTGATCCAGCGCATGCAAACATTCGGCTACACCGTCGAAACCATGCAATTCATGCTGAAACCACTGGTTACGGAAGCCAGAGATCCCCTTGGAGCAATGGGTAACGATTCTGCACTGGCCTGCCTGTCCGACACGGCCAGAATGATTTATGACTACTTCAAACAGCTATTTGCTCAGGTTACCAACCCGGCAATAGACTCTATCAGAGAAGAAGTGGTGATGTCCCTGCAATGCTTCATAGGGCCAGAATCAAATATGCTGGAGGTTTCTGAAGAGAATGTTCACAGACTCAGCATACCCCATCCGATCCTGTCTAACGAAGAATTGGGCGCCATGAAGAGGATGGATTACCGGGACTGGAAATCACAAGTAATCGACATTACCTATGTGAAGGAAACTGGCAATTCCGGGTTCCTGGAAGCATTGGACAGGATGTGCGAAGAAGCCGCACAGGCTATTCAGGATGGATTTTCTCTGCTCATTCTCTCTGACCGCAATGTTTCTGCGAGTCGTATACCGATCAGTTCACTGATCGCCACAGGTGCAGTTCACCAACATCTTGTAGCGACCCACCAGCGTACGCAAATAGGTATCGTAGTGGAATCAGGGGAGGCCCGTGAAGTCCACCATCACTGTTTGCTGATCGGTTATGGCGCAGATGCTATCAATCCATATCTTGCCTTCGAGGCTCTCTGGCAATCAAAGAGAGAGGGACTGCTGGTCGCTGACGGCATTGACACAGACGACGAAATTGTTGCTGCATACCGCAAGGGCATTGCAAAAGGCATGCTCAAAGTTATGGCGAAAATGGGTATATCAACACTGCAATCCTACAAGGGTGCACAGATCTTCGAGGCTGTTGGACTGGCCGATGAGATTATCGACCGTTGTTTTGCCGGCACCGCCAGCCGCGTTCAGGGAATCAACTTCGACGTGCTGGTGCAGGAGATGGAGCAACGTCATGAATTGGGGTACCCGCCCAGGGGTGAGAATATTCCGAAAGTTCTGCCGAACCCCGGGGACTTCCAATGGCGCAACGGCGGTGACAAGCATATGTGGGACCCAACCGCTATCGTCAACCTGCAAATCGCTGCACGGACAAATAGCCGTGCCGCGTACAGAGCATTCGCCACACATAGCAACGAAGAAACCACTCGCGCCTGTGCACTTCGCGGTTTGTTACGCTTCAGGGAAAACGTCAACGACGGTCCAATAGACATAGAAGAGGTAGAACCTGTAAGCGAAATAGTCAAGCGATTTTCTACTGGCGCGATGAGTTTCGGTTCAATCTCTGCTGAAAGTCATGAAACCCTGGCAATCGCCATGAATCGTCTGGCCGCCAAATCAAATACCGGTGAAGGCGGTGAAGATCCGGATCGTTTCATACCCATGCCAAACGGTGATTCAAAACGCTCAGCGATTAAACAAGTTGCCTCAGGCAGATTCGGAGTAACCAACTGGTATCTGGCTAACTCGGATGAGATTCAAATCAAGATTGCACAGGGCGCCAAGCCCGGGGAAGGAGGCGAACTTCCTGGCTCAAAAGTTGACGCAAATATCGCCCGTATCAGACACTCCACACCGGGGGTGGGACTAATCAGTCCACCTCCGCACCACGATATCTACTCCATCGAAGATATCGCACAACTGATCCACGATCTTAAGAATAGCAATCCAGCCGCAAGGATCAGCGTTAAGCTGGTATCCGAAGTAGGCGTCGGTACTATTGCTGCCGGTGTCACCAAAGCAAAAGCGGATCATCTGGTGATTGCGGGTCACGATGGCGGCACCGGCGCTTCACCCTTGACATCCATAAAACACGCGGGATTACCCTGGGAGCTGGGTGTTGCTGAAACCCATCAAACCCTGGTGATGAACAACCTTCGGTCTCGTGTGGTACTCCAGACAGACGGTCAATTGAAGACCGGTAGAGATGTCGCCATAGCCGCGCTTTTAGGCGCCGAGGAATTCGGCTTTGCTACTGCGCCGCTTATTTCGTTGGGTTGCATCATGATGCGTAAGTGTCATCTCAACACCTGCCCGGTCGGTATTGCGACGCAGAACCCCGAACTCAGAAAGAAATTCACGGGAAAACCGGAACACCTGATGAATTATATGTTCATGGTTGCAGAGGAACTGCGTCAAATCATGGGTCGATTAGGTTTTCGAACAGTAAACGAAATGATTGGCCGGGTGGACGTACTTGAGGTGGACCGGGCACTCAATCACTGGAAAGCCAAGGGGCTTGATCTCTCACTGATGCTCACACCCGCAAAAATAATGTACCCGAACACCGAGGTCTTTCAAACTATCGATCAGGATCATGGTCTGGACGACGCACTGGACAACGAGATAATCAGACTCTCTGAGCCAGCGATTGAGCGCGGAGAAAAAGTCAATATCGAGTTACCGGTACTCAATATTAACCGGGTAGTCGGCACCATGCTGTCTCACCGCATCGCTCAGAAGTGCGGAGCAGAAGGGCTTCCTGAAGACACCATCAAGATCAAATTGAACGGTTCTGCAGGTCAAAGTCTCGGCGCATTTCTGGCCAAGGGCATTACTATTGAAGTCGAAGGCGATGCCAACGACTATGTTGGCAAGGGCCTTTCTGGCGGTAAGATCATTATCTACCCACCCCGAGAAAGTACATTCAAGGCGGAACAGAATATCCTGGTGGGCAATGTCCTGCTTTACGGTGCTACCAGTGGCGAAGTCTATTTCAGAGGTATCGCCGCAGAAAGATTCTGCGTCAGAAATAGCGGCGCTACCGCCGTTGTAGAAGGCATTGGTGATCACGGCTGTGAATACATGACCGGCGGCAGAGCGGTTATTCTTGGGTCAACCGGTCGAAATTTCGGTGCGGGTATGAGTGGTGGAATTGCTTACGTCTGGGACGAAAAAGGTGATTTTAGAAAAATGTGCAACTTCGGGACTTTCGAGTTGGAACAGATAAACGGGGAAGATGATATTCGACAACTCCGGCAATTGATTCGGAACCACCTCGAGTACACAGGATCAACCGTTGCGGAAAAGATCCTGGCATCATGGCAAGAGTCGCTGCGACAATTTGTCAAAGTCATGCCGACCGACTACAAGCGTGTCTTGCTGGAGATGGCAGAAAGCGAAAAAGTAACTGCAGTGGCCAGTTAAACAACCAAACAATGTCGCAAGGCAATAGACGTGAGATATTTTAATGGGTAAACCTACAGGCTTTCAGGAATTCGAACGCGTCACGGAACCCTATCGCAACCCGCTGGAAAGGCTAGCGGACTTTAAGGAAATCTATACACAACATGAGGATCAACAGCTTGCTACCCAGGGAGCCCGGTGTATGGATTGCGGTGTACCTTTTTGCCAATCAGCTGAAGGATGCCCTGTTTACAACCTGATCCCCGAGTGGAATGATCTGGTCTATCAGAATCAGTGGTTTGAAGCACTGGGACGCCTGCATAAAACCAATAATTTTCCGGAGTTTACCGGCAGAGTATGTCCCGCACCGTGTGAAGGTGCTTGTGTATTGGGAATTTCAAATCCACCGGTAACCATTAAAAATATCGAGTGTGCAATTGCTGATCGCGGCTTCGAAGAGGGCTGGGTCAAACCGATCAGGCCTTTAACGCGAACCGGAAAATCAGTTGCCATCGTCGGATCAGGTCCTGCCGGTCTTGCCGCAGCAGCACAACTAAATCAGGCCGGTCACAGTGTTACTGTATACGAGCGAGCAGACCGTATCGGCGGGCTACTGATGTACGGCATTCCGAATATGAAACTGGAAAAGCAGGTAGTTGATCGTCGGGTGGACCTGCTACGCGCAGAGGGAATTAACTTTGTGGTCAACGCCGACGTCGGTGGAGCCGGCGACAAGGCGATCAGTGTATTGTCGCTGTTGGCGCAGAATGATGCTCTGCTGCTGGCGACCGGTGCAACTGTGCCGCGAGACTTGACGATTCCCGGAAGAGCTGGCGAGGGCGTCCATTTCGCCATGGAATTTCTTGAGGCGAACACAAAGAGCCTACTGGATTCGGGGCTCGCGGATGGGCAATACATCTCTGCAAAAGACCAAGACGTTATTGTGATCGGTGGCGGCGATACCGGTAATGACTGCATCGGAACCTCCCTGCGCCATGGCTGCAGGTCCCTGTTGAATTTTGAAATTCTTCCTACTCCGCCCAGTGAAAGAGCCGCGGACAATCCCTGGCCTACATTTCCACGCGTTTTCCAGGTCGATTATGGCCATGCCGAGGCAAGCCAGCTATTCGGCGAGGATCCGCGAATTTTTTCTATTTCCGCCAGGGAATTCACCCGGGACGAGAATGGCAAGCTGACCGGGATAAAAACCGTTGCAGTGGACGAGAATTTTAAGGAACTGCCGGATACCGAAAAGCAGTGGCAGGCAGATCTGATCTTTCTGTCCATGGGGTTTCTGGGTCCTGAGCACTATATCAATAAAGACCTGGACATGGAGTTGGATGAGCGCAGCAACTACCAGGCAGAATACGGCAAGTACAAGACCAGCGTGCCAAAGGTCTTCACCGCAGGCGACTGCCGCCGGGGGCAATCACTGGTTGTGAACGCTATCAATGAAGGCCGGGAAGCTGCCAGGGAGATTGATCGTGAACTGATGGGTTCCACGCAATTGCCTTAACCGGCAGCCAGATATTACCCCGATGGAGCACACCACAAACGGCTGTTACCGGTCAAACCGGTAACAGCCTGGGCATCAGTAACTGCAGCTAAATGAGACGGCACTCTGCGTATTACCATCCGGTGTTGTTACAGTCACCGTGACGGGTGCTCCTCCGCTCGGAGGATTCGCCGGTCGACCTAATGCGATAAACGCCTGGGTGAATCCGAAACTGCTGGTATTGGGTACTACACTAATTGGAGTATTCTGAATCTCACAGCCGTCGGTGCCTGTGTTATACGATATGCCGGTACCCGCCGGAAGCACGCCGTTGAAAAGGTCGGCCATATCCACCACAACACTACTGGTACCCGTTGTCAGGCTGACCGTTTCACCCGTACCTGGTGGCGCCTCGGTATTTGAAGCTGCATCTCCTATAGTGAAGGCTGTGCCTGGCGGAATCGGCGTGGTCGGGAGCGGGATATTAGGCACAACCGAGGTGAATGCAGAGTATTCCCCGAACGTCATTGTCAGATCCACAGCACTGATAAATTCACCGTTTAAAGCATCACGCACGCTCATAAAGGCGCCTGAGCCACTCATCACCAGCACCATGCTGCGGCGAATATCAACGGGATCCCGGGTACAATAGCGTTCGGTTGCCTCGTCACAGGGTGCAGTCGCACAGATCACTGTACGATCACTGATTGCCTTCGGGCACAGTGAACCATTATAGATCTGATTACCTGCATCAAATTTGTTATTCACATCGAAATCCAGAAAGATTTCTTCTTCGCCACCTTCCTGAAAACACCTGTCAGTGGGTACCGAAGGATCTGTCACAGGTGCGACCGGTCCATAACACTCGCGCGTGGCCTGGTCTCTGGAATCATCCACGCTGGGATCGCCATTGCCGAACACCAGGTCTTCATTTTTGTCAAGAAATGCTTCGGTCAAATCCGCAAAGGGTTCATTGTAATCGTACTGGCCATTACCATTGGTATCGATAAAACTCTCTTCCCCCTGCGCCCTGACCAGCACCGTAGATCGACCGCCGTAGGGTTGGCCCAGGCCACCAAAATAGGCGCCTGCGGTAGCGGTCACTGCCCGTGCAGCAGCACTGCACGGCTCACCGGACCTGTTAATGAAGGGTCCGGTTGCCACGCCGGGGTTACTGATCAGGTGTGATAGATCACCATCGTCCGTATCATCAAAGTCTTCATCCAGCCACAGCCTGGTATAGGTGACTTTCAAGGGCCAGTTTCCCGGGTTCAAGCAACCCGCCGATAAACAGGTTATACCCGTGCCGTCGGTATCCACTGTGTAGTCATTTGCGACTTCAGTCAGATA
>JASJXV010000146.1 GCA_030123805.1 Gammaproteobacteria bacterium | reverse complement strand
GCATGCACGGCTTTGGTTGGAAATACCCGGTGCGACAAACTCACTATGCATTTGCCGCCCGGTTTTAAGACCCTAGCGATGGACTTGAAAACCTCGACAGGTCTTATGAGATATTGAATTGATACAGCGATCAGCACCGCATCAAAAGTGTTGGGTGGGTACGGCATTTCAGGATGCTCGTTAAGATCATGCACGACAAAGTCATCGAGACGTGAATTGCTTTCAAGCTCCGCTGCGTTCATACCGAGGCCGGACACTCTTGCGAATTGAATTTCTTCCGGTAGATGAGATATCCAGGATGACATCAAATCCAGAATCGTTGCGTCGGGGGCAAGATACTGACTGTAGATCTGCGTGATGGCATCGATGGTTGCATCATCAATGTGCTTTTCATAACGCGGTAATGCGTAAAAGATCGAATCCGACGATTCATCTTCTCTTCGAAACATGGAACTGTGCTGTAGATCTTTGACCATACGCATAAATATAATCGATTGCACTACTCCTGAGAATATTGTTATCGAAAACAGGTCCATAATTGCAGGTCAACCCTGCGCTATAGTTGACATAGATCAATCCGGTTCTCCGGAAAATTAGCATAAGATAAAAGTGAAGTGATCAATCCCACTGTCTATCAGCTAATCAACATAGAGTAATTTCCTTTGAATACAATGATATGGACCGGGAAGAAAGTAATTCCCATGGCCTTCTTTGGATTACTTGCAAGTGCGATACAGGCGCAGCAGACAGCATCAATTGTCTACGGTTCCTATTCTTCACTTGCCAGAGCTGAAGCGTCACGCTCGATTCTCGAACAAAAACTGGTCAGATCACTTGCTATCAGCAAAACAGAAATTCGCGACAAAACTTTTTTTAGAGTGATTGGTCCTGCCAATGAAAATATTCCAGACCTGCGAACTCGACTCATGCAGGTTAAGGCCGATATCGAACCCGATGCGTGGTTATTAATTGGCAATTCGGATGCCACTCCAGCGCAAGCAGCCATAACTCCCAACACCAGTCGCAAAGACAGTCCAATGCAGGCACGGCCAACATCAGCCTATCAAGAGTCAAGTCCGGCAAGTAAAGGTCCTCAAGATTTTGCTGAGATTTCTGAGGATTCAGCCACAGTCTCAAATCCGTTTTTGCTCGCAAAAGAGCTAACCAGGGTCGCTCGCGTTACTGATCCTCTGACCAATGTCATCAGAATAAAACCAGCGGCCACGGGTGGCGTCGATGCAACGACAGAACCATTGCATCTACCAAAATACGACGACGCACTTCTAAACATGCGGATTGATGGCCATCTCGATGAGACGGTATGGTCGGAGATCCCGGGCTATGACAATATGACCATATTGGAGCCGGATACTCTTGAAGTACCTCGCTACAGCACGGTCACAAAACTGGTGTACACAGACAAGGGATTATACGTGGGTATCTGGAATGAACAGCCCACCGACAAACTGCTGCTTAGACTCACCAAGCGGGACGATTATATCAACCGGGACGGCAATCATGTCACCCTGGACACATCCGGGGAAGGACTCTATGGATTCTGGTTTGAAGTCGCACTCGGCGGTGCGGTGACTGACGGCAAGGTCCTGCCTGAAATGCAATACAGCATGGAATGGGATGGTCCCTGGTACGGCAACTCTGTCGCAACTGAAGATGGCTATACCACAGAGATGTTTCTGCCCTGGTCAATGATGGCCATGCCAGATGCAGATCAGCAACGAACTATGGGCTTCTATACCTCACGCAAAGTAGCATTTCTGGATGAACGCTGGGGTTGGCCGTCATTACCCATGACTGGCTCCAAATTCATGTCAGCTCTGCAGCCGATTACACTCGAAAGCGTTAATCCACGCCAGCAATACGCGCTATTCCCATTCACGTCGACCACCTATGACAACCTGGATTCAGAAACCGGTTACCGCACCGGTGTTGATATTTCCTGGCGCCCTTCCTCAAACATTCAAATAACTGCATCCCTGAATCCGGATTTCGGGACCGTAGAATCCGATAATGTTGTGATTAATCTTACCGCTGTGGAAACCTTTTTCCCTGAGAAACGCTTGTTTTTTCTGGAAGGCAACGAGATTTTCGTGACCACACCTCGATCCAATGTCAGGTTCAGTGCTTCTTCATCGGGCAGCACCGGGGCCAGAGCCACCAAAACCAGTTTTAACCCTACTCCCACCACGCTGGTGAACACTCGCCGCATAGGCGGCCAGGCGCCTGATCCCGATATCCCAGCGGGTGTCTATATTCCGGATGTGGAACTGGGTAAGCCCACAGAATTAATGGGTGCATTCAAGATAACAGGTCAAAGCGGTCAATTTCGTTACGGCATCCTAACGGCATTTGAAGAAGATCAAAGGTTTCATGGCATAGGTTCTAACGGTAGTGAAGTTCGCCTGGACCAGGATGGCAGGAACTTCGGCGTCTTGAGATTCCTGTATGAGAACACCAACAATGGCCGAAAGGGGATAGGCTGGATTTCTACAGCAGTTACTCATGCTGATGGTGACGCTTATGTGCATGGAATCGATACCCACTATCTCAGTCCATCAAGCCAGTGGCGATGGGATACCCAGTTGATATACAGCGATGTGGATGATAGCGATGGCTATGGTGGATTTACGGATATCACCTACATTCCTTCCCGGGGAATCTTTCACAAAGTTTCATTCGACTATCTGGATGAAAACCTGAATGTCGACGCCTTCGGTTTTGTGCGCCGCAATGATGTGATTATGGCGCGATACGTTTACAACTACATGACATCTGATCTTAAAAAACTGCGTGATCGTTCCAATTCATGGATTTTCAATCAGGAATACAACATCGATGGTCGCGTGGTACGCAGTGGCATCTTCTGGCGCACTGGATGGACATTTAATAATCGCCTGAAACTGCGTACGGAGCTGGCGTATTTCCCCAGGCGCTGGGACGACCTGAACAGCGAGGACAATGGCGAGTTCCGCACCGAAGACCGGTGGGCATCGGAAATCGGCATCGGCACCGACTCCAGCAAGAAACTGAGTGTATCCTTCGCGGCAGGGATGCGTCAGGAAGAACTGGGAGACTGGACCAGGACTGCCAAGGGCGGCTTTACATACAAACCTAATGATCGACTCTCCTTTGATCTGGATTTTAGTTATTTCAGACACGACGGCTGGTTGCTGCACCAGGAAGACAGACTCTTTACAACTTTTAAAGCGTCCAACTGGCAGCCTAGCCTTGCCATGGATGTTTTCCTGACGGCACGGCAACAGCTACGTTTTACACTTCAGTGGGCAGGTATAAGGGCTACTGAGCAGGATTTCTACCAGGTCCCACTGGATGATGGTTATTTGGAGCCCTATGACAAGGGAATACTGGAACCCACAGATAACTTCACCATCAGCAGGATCACTTCCCAACTGCGTTATCGTTGGGAGATTGCTCCGCTTTCAGATTTGTTTATCGTCTACACCCGCGGCAGCAATCGGGAAACCCGGCGCCATGACGATTTCGAAGACCTGTTTCTTGATTCGATTACAGATCCGCTGATAGATCTGTTCGTAGTCAAACTCAGATATCGTTTTGGGACTTGATCAGACGGTCTGTTCGCGGACAAGCTCCTAGCCCTGTACGCCTGGAAAATCCTTCAGAACCTCTGTGATGGCATTATAGATTGCCCGACGGGAACGCTCATGCATGTACTCACCTACAAATACGTCGCGATCACGACTAATTGAGCCTGACCAGATTAGCTTTGATGAAGCCGAATCACGGATCTCTATCAGTATGGCAGCATTGGACCTGAAGTCACCTCCCGGTGAAAGGCGCCCTTCGAATTCATCTTTTTGCAATGCATATTTTAGATCAGTTTGCTGGTAGGTTAATGTAGGGAAGAAAAAGGTATCCGATTTATTTTTGGAAGCTCTCTGTATATAAATCGGATACCTTTTCTTTTCAACTTGCCCGTACATTTCTCACCCGTCTCAATTATTATGTTGAACACTCGCTTAAGGCGGCGTGCCCAGGTCATGGTTGTCCGCCGTTCGGTTGGCGATTTCCCGCCAGGCTCAGATAAGGTCTGCCCCACTTTCGACTACCTGTATCCATATAGAAAGTGTAAAACGCTACCCAATGTTTCTCGGTTATATCGGCACCTGTTAGCAATTCGATTGTTATATCATTACCGTGATTGCTTATACCAGTTCGAAGTAGCGGTTGAGTTCCCAATCGGTAACTGAATCCGCGTCAGGATTCTCGCACTGGTCTGTAAACATACGCCACTCCCAGCGGCGAGTATTGACCCAGTGTTGCACAAGTTCACTACCCAGGATTTCAGTAAGTCGTGCATCCGCTTCAAGCGCATCTGCTGCGTCCATAATATTGTTGGGCAGGCGAGGTTGATCTTCCGGCAATCCCCAGGCTATACCGATCGCAGGCTCAGGCAGATCAAGCTCCTCTTTCAATCCTGAAATACCACCGGCCAGTATCGCAGCAACTGCGAGGTATGGATTTAACTCACCGGACCCAATCCTGTACTCAATACGAGCAAGTTTCGGGTTTCTTGTTATAAGCCGGATGGCGGTTGATTTATTCTCTTCCGCCCAGGTCGGCGTGGTCGGTGCAGCACCGAACTCCACCATGCGACGATAGGAATTGATGGTAGGGGTAACCAGCGACACAGTGCCATTCATGGTAGCCATCAATCCTGCCAGCCAGCTGGACATCACCTTACTCATACTGTTGGGTTCTCCGGCATCGTAGAATACCGGTTTACCGTTCTGCTGCAATGAGTGGTGAATGTGCATACCGTTACCCCAACCCGTTGTCGGTTTACCCATGAATGTCACGCTTTTGTCGAGATCGTACGCCACTTCACGAAATACCTGACAGACCCGATGCGTTTGGTCACATGCAGTGAGTGGGTCAGTGGGTGGAAGATTGAGTTCCACCTGTCCCGGGGCCATCTCATCGTTCCAACCATCCCAGGGAATCTGAAGCGTATCGAGGCGTCGGGTAACCTCAGCCATGAAGGTCGATTGCTGGTGGGCACTTTGATTTAAATAGGCTAAAGAGACGGGTGAGCCGATACACGTGAGATTCTTGAATCCCTTCTCCCGCGCCTCGCTGAAGCTTTCACGGAAGAGCATAACTTCGATTTCACAAGCAACCAGGGCACTGTATCCGAGTTTATCCAGTTCCCTCACAATGCGTTGCAGGAGATCTCGCGGGCAAATTGACAGGGGCTCTCCTGCCATATTGACGTGATCGGCCATGCAGGTGGCAACTCCCGGTGATCCGGGCAGTAGCTCCAGGGTGGAAAGATCGGGACATTGGTGGATGTCGCCAAAGACTCCACTGCGCCAGTCACCCCAGAAACCGAGGTAAAATTGGCCGCCGGGATCAACCGATAGAACAAGATCAGAGATCGCTGGTCCTAACGGCAGGCAGTGTTCAAATTTGTGTCTGCTTAAATGTTTGCCCACACTCATACCGTCAAGGGTGATTGCTTCGGTACGAACCGTGGTGATCTCGTTTGCATCCAGCCAGTCTGACAGCTGATCCATGTTCATCGTGCGCTACTCCCATTTACTTCCTGGATTTGATTAGAGAATAGTAAACCATATAGCTGACTATCCGCTCGTGAATGTAGTCTTGATCGAATCATCGCGTACTTTTTCCACATTCTCGACAACTTCCATTTCTCGCGCTTCAAGGTCAGCAGGGACGTACCAGTGAAGACGGGTATGAGTATAAGACGAATAAACGCTGTATGTCTAAGCGCTCTACAAACTCCGTAGTGGGCAGCACCTCTCTGAAGCCGGGTGAATTACCAGCTTTCTTGACTTTGCGCAACAATCGCATCCAATCGTGGGATCTAATAGCGCCTTTTCTACCCATTTTCCAACCAAATGCCTTAAGGGGATGAAAGTTGTGATCTCTGAAGTTGATAAAGATGTGCTTTCTGTAACAGAGTGGGAGCTAAGGGAAATGGGCATGATTTACACAGTTAAGAGTGTGTAAACAATATTTGTCGATGCCTTTAACTATCTCAATGGGAACGCGCTTATACAAAGCACCAGAGATCTCCTAAAAAAAATCTGTGCTGTAGCGACGCACTGTCTTTCGGTCTTGGTAGGCAATATCAGATCAGTTAGTCGAATTTTCCAGGGTGCGCGCCCTTCACCAGCGGTATGAACGGCGTGAAGCTGCTTGAAAGTATCGGGGCTAATGTTTGCGAGGGACAGAACTTCCCTAAATGTATTCACCCGACCAAAAGGCATTTAAAAACTCCCTCCACGGCAAGATATGAATATCATCCACAATTCTTGCAACTTCTTCATTGCTCACAATGATTGCATGTTTAGGTTTGAATTCTTTGATGAAGGCTCGCATAGGCGTCAAATCGCCCCGCCTTATCTTACCCTTAACTTCAATCGCAATTTCACCGCTATTCAATACAAAATCGACCTCGAGGCCCTGTTTAGTCCGCCAAAACTCAGCTACCTGATCTAATATTCAGAGCCTTCTCAAAGATTTCCTTCACATCTAGTTAAGGCACTGTGCTGTTTGTCCTCAACCTTACGATGCAACGCAATTCCTGCTGTCAGTTCTTGCGGAAAGGTGAATGTTCATCCAGGTATTCAATATCCATACTGACATGCCGTCTTTCCGACTCCAGAAAATCATCCACTGCATTCCTTAAGCCTTCGTGGGCTATCCAGTGGGCACTGTAAGTATGCGTTGGCAGATATCCCCTCGCCAATTTGTGCGGTCCCTGGGCTCCGGCTTCCACTCTTTTCAGGCCATGTTTAATGGCGAATTCAATCGCCTGGTAATAACACACCTCGAAATGAAGAAATTCGTGATGTTCAATACATCCCCAGTTACGTCCGAACAGACATTCGCTGCCAATGAAATTTATGGCACCAGCAATGTACCTGTTGTCTCGTCGACACAGTATGAGCAGAATATCATTTGGTAATTTCTCACCCACGAGACTGAAAAACTGACGCGTCAGGTAAGGTCTGCCCCACTTTCGACTGCTTGTATCCATATAGAAAGTGTAAAATGCATCCCAATGCATTTCGGTGATATCGGTACCCGTTAGCAATTCAATCGTTATATTATTCCGCGTGGCTATGCGCCTTTCCCGCTTGATATTTTTCCGTTTTTTGGAAGACAGTGCCGCTAAAAAGTCAGCAAAATCTCGATAGCCTCTGTTGATCCAATGAAACTGCTGATGCGTGCGTTGCAGAAATCCCAATTCCCCCATACGCTGCCATTGTTCCTCCTCGGCAAACGTGATGTGAATCGACGACACTTCCATTTTCTGTGCGACCTGCATACAGCCACTCAACAGGACCATTTCCCAATGGGTCTGATCATGCTCTGCCCGCATCGGCAATCTGGTTAATAACCGTCTGCCGGTCACAGGTGTAAACGGGATCGATACCTGCAATTTCGGATAATATTGCCCACCTGCTCTTTCAAAGGCGTCGGCCCATCCATAGTCGAATACGTACTCTCCCTGGGAATGACTCTTGAGGTACATGGGCATGACCCCCACCACTTCACCTTTGGTTTCCAGCTTCAGGTGATAGGGAGCCCAGCCGGTTCTGGCACTCGCAGAATCGCTTTCTTCCAGTGCACTCAGGAATCCATGGGAGGTGAAAGGGTCATAGGGGATGCCACACTCAGGATGTTCAAGCACAGGATTGGCACAATAATCCCACTCCCGGTGACTGATACTACGCAGGGAGTCTAAGGCAGTGAGTGTATAGGCAGAAGACATGGTGTTCGATTAGTTAGTCCAATTCTTCTCACGGTTTACTTGGTCTCTCGGCGTTTGCTGCCTGGCTCTCGCAATTTGTGATGATTTTTCTGCGCAGATTGTAGGTTGGAGGTTGGATTAGCGAAGCGTAATCTGACGTCTCTAAAACGTAATTCGACTTTGTTTGTTGGGTTACGCCTT
>JASJXV010000145.1 GCA_030123805.1 Gammaproteobacteria bacterium | reverse complement strand
TTATGAATCATTGTATAATTCTTAACTCGGTGTCCAGTATTCCGGGGGAAGATCACAGCTGACAGTGTCGCCTTCTCAAACAGTGTTTGAATGTTGGCAGATGCCAACTCGAATGATGCCGCGTTCTGCCCCGTTGCCTGTGCCGCAAATTCCAGGATGGTTGCTTGCATGTTATTCTCTGCGACAAAGCGCTGATATGCAGAAGTCGTCAGGTGAAATCCTGCAGGTATCGGCAGTCCTGCAGCTGCCATCCTGGCCAGCGATCTTCCCTTGCCACCAACCACTTCCAGGGAGGCATCTGTCGTGTCAAGCGGTAGTATTCGTAAAGCAGATCTGTTCATCTGTGTGCTGTTTTTTAGCCTGCTAGCCATGCGGGGATCAGTATGCCGTAACAATAGCCCATTAGGAATGGGTGAGCCTAATTACTTCTTCTCTACTCCTGGTTCGACAGGGAAAGCGCTACCAGTTCGCTGCGAGACCCGGAGCTACCGGTAGGCAGGACAACAAAAACCTGATCATTCACTTCGTACACACTCAGCGTTCCCATGGGATGAGCGGGCAGGGGGACAGTTCCGATTAACTCACCCGTTTCCAGGTCATACGCCCGCAACAGAGGTTCCTGGCTGTTTTCATTACCCTCCTGACTGGCGAGGAGCAGGTGTTCCGTCACAGCAACAAATATCCTTCTGGGTACGCCCAGTATTCCAATATCCAGTCCTGCCAGTTCGGGAAGACTCTCAAATCCCGTTCCGACTGGGGTCATCCAGACATGGTTGCCGCTGGCCATATCGATTGCTGTGATCCGACCGTAAGGTGGTTTGAATAGAGGTACGTTATTTGCCGTGGTTAGAACCACGTCCGGATTGCCAACGAAACGAGTCGTGGTCTGACCCTGGTCTTCTATACGAATGACGAACGGCAGAGAAACCGATGGGATATAAAGGAACTGTTTGCCCGGATGATATCCAGCACCAGACCAGTTCGCACCGCCGCCTATGCCAGGCAAAATCACAGTGCCCTTTTCTGTGGGTGGCGTGAATAATGGTCCAAGATCGAACTGGGCAAGGTAATCCAGGGCGGCCTGCCTGAGGGAGGCAGTGAAATCGATGACATTCTCCTCCCCTGTCCCTTGTCGCTCAAACGGCAGCGGTTTAGTGGGCACTGGCTGGCTGAGTGCAGCACGTTCACCTGTGACGGTACTTGCAGATACTGGCCACTCTTCGATTGGCCAGATGGGGGAGCCAGATGTCCTGTCAAAGACAAAAGTAAATCCATGTTTAGTTACTTGTGCGACTATAGGGGTGGGTTCGCTTTCACCCGTTAATACGACATCCATCAAATTGGGTGCGGCGGGCAGATCATAGTCCCAGATTCCATGGTGAACCATCTGATAGTGCCATACTCTTGAACCGGTTTCGGTGTCCAGCGCGACCAGCGATTCTCCAAACAGGTTATCACCGAGGCGGTCTCCGCCATAGTAGTCGTTGGTTGGAGTGCTAAAAGGCAGGTAGACTATGCCTCTTTCTGCATCACAGCTCATAGTGGTCCAGACATTGACACCCCCTGTCTCCAGGTAGGAATCATTCTCCCAGGTCTCGTTACCTACCTCACCAGATTGTGGAATGGATCTGAACTGCCACTTCAGGTCTCCCGTGAGCACATCAAATCCCCTGACATCGCCAGGTGGCATCGCTTTTACTGAGGGGTAATCCAGAATTGATGCTCCGACCACCACTGTATTTCCACAAACTAAAGGCGCTGAGCTCACGCCGTAGTACTGGTTTGAAACTTCTCTGCCAAGTCCCTGGGTCAGGTCAATTTCGCCATTGTCGCCAAAAGTAGAGACGCGTACACCGTCTGTCGCATGCAATGCAATTAATCGGCTATCACCGGTACCAAGAAAGATGTGTCTGTTAGACTCATCGGACCAATAGGCTACGCCGCGATTAACAAATCCGAGATTTGGGGGCTCTCCCGCCAGATAGCTGCCGGGATCGAATACCCAGATGCTCTCGCCGGATAGGGCATTTATTGCTACAGCCTGGCTCAATGAGGTGCTATTGTATAACACGCCATCAATCATAATGGGGGTGGATTCATGCTTATTCGGTATGAAGTCATTTATTGAATCATCGGGAGAACACCACCGCCAGGCGACCGTTAAATTGGTGAAATTGTCACGGGTTAACCTGGTCGTTGGCACGAATCTGGAACTGTTTTGGTCAGCAGCATAGTGTGGCCATTGCAGCTGATTCAGGACTTCAGGCGGAGTGCCAGATCCTGTACAAATCTCGTCGGCACTAGCGTCTGAAGGTGGCGTGTTGTCAGGCGCTGGAGTTATCGGGTCATTGCCACCTCCGCCACTACAAGCATGGAGTCCTATGAACAGCAAAATGATCGCCAAAACCATGCTAATGCGGAGGAAATTCATCTCACCACTCCTTGTATCGAATAGTGTCAGATGTCTCATTGTACCTGTTGAAGAGTACAGTTGGCGATCTGACACCGGGTGTTCTTCTCGGTATGCTAACCGTGCATCCTGGGTGAGAAACTGACTGATCCAGTCGATCGTCCGTAAGGATACTGTACAAACCTAGTGTTGAGGAGGTGTCCATTGTCAAAGGCAGACAAAGACCATTCAGCATCGATTTCACGTCGAGAGCTTTTGAAAACTACCATTTTGGCAACGGTGGGTTTTGCTGCCAGTCGCGCTTCAAGTCAGTCTGTAAATTCAAATGTGGGCGAGCAGTCGTCTTCGGAGAGCATTATGTTCCAATCGGCAGTGTCGCAAGCTCAGCAGATCCGGGACAAACTGCTTGGCAGCGAAGAATTAGTGAAGCAGCACCTGCAGAGAATTGAGCAGATCAATCCCAAAATAAACGCCGTGGTGGCGCTGGCAGATGATGCGATTGAACAGGCAAAGCGGGCAGATAAGGCACTGGCGAAGGGAAATCTCATGGGTCCTCTGCATGGTGTGCCCATGACCATCAAGGATTGCTTTGATACCGCAGGGGTGGTTTCGACCTGGGGAACCCTGGGACGCAAAGATTTCATTCCCGACGAGGATGCGACGGTGGTGAAGCGATTAAAAGCTGCAGGAGCTATTCTTATTGGCAAAACCAACACCCCTGAATTTACCCTGTCGTTTGAGACGCACAATCACATTCACGGGTTTACCAATAATCCTTACGACCTGAATCGATCGCCCGGTGGAAGCAGCGGTGGCGCCGCTGCGGCAATCGCTACGGGTCTGACGCCCTTTGATATCGGCACCGACTATGGTGGCAGTATTCGCGTGCCTTCCCATTGTTGTGGCACTGTCGGTATTAAGCCTACCAGCGGTAGTGTGCCGCGAACCGGATTGTGTCTCCCTCCCGGTATGTTAACGGATTCATTGAGTCATGTAGGTCCACTGGCTCGTCGAGTAGAGGATCTGAAGATGCTGTTGGCTATCATCTGGGGACCTGACTCAATCGATACCCGCATTTCTAAAGTTCCCTTCCCGGATCCGGATTCGATTGAGTTGAAGGGACTCAAGTGTGCGGTGATGACTGATAATGGTGTGGCCACACCGGACGAAGAGACTGTCGCGGCTGTGGAATTGGCTGGGAAAATTCTGACCGATGCGGGTCTTGCAGTTCGGGAAGACAGGTTAACGGGAGTTGCTGATACCATGGCAATCGACGCTGGTTTTTGGGCTGTCGGGGGGCACGCATTTATCAAGCAGTTGCTGGACGCAGCAGGAACCAGGCCTGAACAGTATGCGAATAACTGGTTCGGACAAATGAGTGCAATGGTCACTGATCGAGTATCAGTTAAAGAGCTTAATAACCAGCTTGTTCGTTTTGAGCAATTCCGCAGTCGTCTGCAGCAACAAATGTCTCAATATGATGTGTTGATCTCACCTGTCAATGCGCGGCCAGCTCAGGTCCATCCGGCTCCGGGCGACGCTCCCTTTCCCATCGAATACGCCAGTTACACCATGGTATTCGATCTGACCGGTTGGCCATCGGGCGTGGTGCGTGGTGGAACCTCTTCCGAGGGCTTACCCATAGGCGTTCAAATCACTGCAAATCCATGGCGAGAGGACATAGTCCTGGCAGTGATGTCACACCTTGAGCGTGTATTCCCGAAGTTCGCTCTACCTGAGATTAATCAGGCATCGACCGTCTTTTCTTGACCACTTGATCGATGCTCTGGTTTCGGTTGTCATGAGACCTTCGCAAAAATAACCAGAATCTGTACCATTGGCGAAATAGGAGCCAACTTTACTAAGCCCTGATTCTCCATGTAGTTTCCGTTAGCACAAGATAAGTGGGCGCAACCATGGCAGGCGCGCGAAAATATTTGATCGCGGTTGGCTTGTTTTCGTTATCGAAAAACATCTTCATGCTGTACCAGAGAATATAACCGGTGTCGTCACCGCAGGTGCACTCAGGACTCCGTTGTTGATGGCAACGGTAAGCGCTATAGCATCGTCTTGAGGCCCGCCGTAATATTGTTCATATTCGGTTAGGGCGTATATTTTTAACCTATTTACCTGTGAATCGGGGCTCCCGCTTTTCCTGGAATGCTGTTACCGCTTCCCGGTGATCTTCTTTCGTCATAGAGACCTCCTCAAGCGCCAGGGATAGCGGAAGTACTAAATTTGAAAGTTCCTTAATCAGCTTGTTGACCGATACCTTGGTTGATCGAATAGCGTAAGATGGACCATCTGCCAGCCGTCTGGCCAGTTTCATCGCTTCGTCCAGCGCCGCGCCTTCATCGGTTACCTGGCTGACTAAACCAAGCTTATAAGCTTCGTCAGCGTTGATCAGATCACCCGTCATCAACAGTTGTTTGGCTCGGTTGATACCAATCAATAGTGGCCATATCACCGCGCCCCCATCTCCCGCTGTGATGCCCATTTTTACATGGGTATCACCAAAACGAGCGTTTCTTGCTGCAATCACCACGTCACAAAAGAGCGCGATAGTTGCGCCCAGACCAACCGCGGCACCATTTACGGCTGCAATGATTGGTTTCTCAAGATCCAGAATACCATCCACAATCCGTCGTGCCTCCTGCATCATCGTTAAGCCCGTTTTCCTGGGTGCCTGGGCATCCCTGCCAGGACCAAAATCACCACCAGAGCAGAATCCTCTGCCCGCACCGGTCAATACTGCGACATTAACATCGGGATCCGACTCTACTGCGCCAAAAATAGTCGCCAGTTCGGAGTGCATTACCGGATTAACAGCATTGAGTCGTTCCGGTCGGTTCAGCGTTAGAACTGCAATGCCATTGTCCTTACTTATTTGAATAGTTTCGTAATCCGCTTGATCTAACATGACTTAACTCTCCCGTATCGTGCTTACAATTTAATTTTTTGATCCCCAACACTTGATCACCCAGCCGTACACTGCAATATTGATGACGAGTACAAGCGTACCCAGGATAATCTGGATGTCCCGATGGAGAAAGGCAGGATACAATATTGGCAGCAGATAGTGTGCAATGAAACCGCCGGTATATCCTGCCTGGCCTGCCAGTTGCCAAAACTGCTGTTCCAGTGGTGTGAGGGGACAGATCCATCCCTGAAATTCAATCAAAGCTCCCCAGAGCATGGCTGGTAAGTGGATCAGGATCATCCAGCGCCACTTAAGAACAAGCAAGCCCCCGGCGACGACGAAAAAGATAAATCCGAAGTGGACAACTACCAGTAAATTGGCTGCGATCCAGTAATGCACGCGGTTTGTCTCCAGTACAGGTTTTTCTCAAGAACCGCTATTTGAGCAGAGATCTGTGGTTATCCTCCGCTGTTTCCCGGTAGCGGCACGGCAGCTTCAGGTCCGTTATGGCAAGCCTATCATTTCTGTTTTCGCTCCCAGCACCAGGGTTCCCCTGCCATCAACCCATTCCTCCATGCCGTCAGGCTTGATGGCTTTTCTGTATTCGGCCCACTCTGCCTCATCATGGAAATACAATTCTGCCAGGCCTGCATAAGGTTCCACCTGTGGCTCGATGCTGTGGCTCACCACGTATCTGAATCCGCCCACCTGTGCCATGATCGAACTCACATTGGGTACGTGGGTATGCAGCCAATGGGAATAGAACTGATCAAAGTCTATGCCGACTTTAGCCTTCACCAGGTAACTTACCTTGTAGAAACCGGAACTTGTACAGGGGAAAGGCGCATTCAGGGTGAGGGGCTCCACTTTGAGAGTATCCGCGCCGTCGATCACGACATATTCCGTAGAGGCCCAGGGAACATAAGGTTCCGCTTTCTGCTGGAATGTGTCCGTGGGTGTCGTTCCGTGTGCCACTTCAGGTCTTCGTAAAGGTCTATCCCACCACAACTGGGCTATGCCATCCCAAAGATGTTCACCCTGCTCGTTTGCCTCATATAGCGTGACGATGTACCGGCGAGGGTGAGGCTTGCCTTGTGCTACCTGATGTTGCTGCCCCTGTATCACAGCGGGCATGTGATTGGCGAACCAGTGGGCGACAAGTTCTTCTCTGGATGTTGCCGGTTTGCGCTTGATGAGATAGAGCATTTTGGCGCCGGGTGTCGCCTCGGGAGGCGTCGCAGGGAAAGGGCCAGATGTTGTGTGCATCGAGATCGATCTCAGAAAGTTTTCCGGAATAGTTCCAGACTAAACCAAACTGCGGCAGGATGCCATGGCAGGGCATTGTCATTAACCCGACACTAGTCCCGTACGCCGCGCAGGCTGCAGGAATGCTTGCAAAAATCCTTTGGGGAGATTACCTTTTACGGAATAACAATAAGTATCCTGTCAGATGTAACTTCTCTGCACCGTTATTGCACCCTCGCAAACCATCATCCGAGGATCGATGCAATGACCTATGCTGAACTTGACTACAACCTAACCGACGAGCAACTTGCCACCCGTGATATGGTCCGGCGCTTTGGCGCCGAGGTCGTTCGCCCTGGCGGTATCGAACTGGATCGCCTGGGTGACCCCGAGGATGTGATCGCACCAGACTCCAAACTCTGGGATCTTATCAGGCAATATCGCGAACTGGGTCTGCATAAGACGGGTATTGCCAAAGAATTCGGTGGCACCGCCGAGGACATGGACCCGATGATGCACTATCTCATCACCGAGGAGATGGGATATGCAGATGCCGGATTTGCCATCAGCATGGGCGCGGGTGGTATGTTTTATAACATGTGTCAGCGATCAAAGGTTCCCGAACTGCAGCAACTCGCCCAGGAATTTGCCGAAGACACCAGTGGCCGGTTGATCAGTTGCTGGGGTGTGATCGAACCGGATCGTGGTGGTGGCGATTGGATCCTGGCTGGCAATGATCCGAGCATAACCCCCGGTGTTCAGGCGGAGTTAAAGGGGGATTATTACGTTATCAATGGCCAGAAGGCGGCCTGGGTTTCCAATGGCACCATCGCCACTCATTGCGTGCTGCATGCGGGGATGGACAACACCCAGGGAATGGCGGGGCAGGGGGTGATACTTGTGCCATTGGATCTTCCAGGGGTGTCCAGGGGTAAACCCCTTAACAAGATGGGTCAAAGAGCGCTCAATCAGGGTGAGATCTTCTTTGATAACGTCGAGGTGCCGAGGGAGTATCGGTTGCAGGCTGAGGATGATCAGACAGCAGCCGGAAGGGGGCGACAACCACCCATGGCCGGGATGGCGGTGCAGTTTGCCGGTCTGGCGCGGGCGGCGCTGGATGAAGCCATTGCCTACTCGAAGCAACGCGTCCAGGTGGGCAAACCCATAATCCAGCATCAGAACGTGGGTCTTAAAATCTTCGAGATGTTCATGCAGGTGGAAGCAGCCCGATCCTTTGCGCGTCGCATGTACATGTTCAATGCCTTCAGTGGTGACACCTCGGTACTGCACTCAATGGCAGGTAAGTGGCTATCGACCGAAACCGCCTTCAAGGTGGCCAGCACCGCCATTCAGATCTTTGGCGGTAACGGTCTGTCAAAAGAATATGTCATCGAGAAGATTTTCCGGGACGCCCGTACCGCCATGATTGAGGATGGCGTCAATGAAACCCTGGCATTGGC
>JASJXV010000037.1 GCA_030123805.1 Gammaproteobacteria bacterium | reverse complement strand
ATGAAGCGACCAGTGCTCTGGATGCAGAAAGTGAATACAAGGTCCATCAGGCACTGGACCATTTGATGCAGGATCGAACCACACTGGTTATCGCGCATCGATTGGCAACCGTGATGAACGTGGATCGAATAGCCGTTCTGGATCATGGCAAATTGGTCGCAGAGGGATCGCATCGCGAACTAATCTGCAATTCACCACTTTATGCTCGTTGGGCAAATCTGCAGTTTGGAGAGGGAAATGCTGTTTTAGTCAAATAGCAGATGTGTGCGAATCCTGGATGCCGGGTCACGTAGACGATGCGGCGGGGCGGCCATCCGCTGTGACTGGAATTAAAGGGGTCGGCATTCATCCGGTTGCCTATTTGCCAAACCGGTTACGCAATTCGTACTTAAGTACCTTGCCCGCGGCGTTTCTGGGAATTTCATCAATGATATGAAGATGTAGCGGTAATTTGTACCGGGCCAGGCGCCCGGTAGCAAAGTCGCGCAATTCTTCAAGCGTAACGCTCTTGCCCGGGTGCAGTGCCACGATGGCAGTCACGGCTTCGCCCCATTTTTCATCCGGCACCCCAATCACCGCGACCTCTGCTATGGCTTCATGGCCGACTAATACACTCTCTACCTCAGCCGGGTAAACATTCTCACCGCCCGATATCACCATGTCTTTTAAGCGGTCGCAGATGTAAAAGAAACCGTCTTCATCCTGATAGGCAATATCTCCCGAATGCAGCCAGCCCTCGGAGTCGATGGTCTCTTTGGTTGCATCCGGATTATTCCAGTATCCCGGCATGACATTGGGACCTCGCATAACTACTTCACCCCGTTCACCGACAGCCACGGGTTGATTGTTTTCATCAACAATCCGGACTTCGCCAAACATCACCGGTTTTCCGGTAGAGCCGATTTTTTCAGCGCTGAATTCGCTGGACAGAATAAGGGCAAGTGGTGACAATTCTGTCATGCCATAACCCTGGCAAAAGTTTATGTTCCTTTCACTGTATTCCCTGATCAGCGGTTCCGGTACTGGCGCCGCTCCACATATCAAGCCCCTGATGCTCGACAGATCGGTGCTGTGCCAATTCTCATGATGGGTCATGAACTGATACATGGCCGGGGCACCAAACATGGTTGTAACCTGATACTCTTGAATAATTTTCAGTGCTTGCCCAGGATCAAATGAACGCATAATCACAGCGTGACCGCCCACTGTCAGTGTGCCAAGGGTGGTCACATTGAGTCCGCCAATATGGAACAGAGGTGCGCCAACCAGGGTGACATCATCCTCCAGATAGCTAAACGACATCATGGTATTGACCAGATTCCAGTAAAGATTGCCATGTGTCAGCATCGCGCCTTTAGGCAAACCGGTAGTCCCTGATGTATACATGATCAATAGCACATCATCGGCTTCAGCAACGTGAATGGCGGTCACAGGTTCATGATTATTGATCAGTTCTTCAAGCGTGGCATCATCACCGAGTTTTTCTTCGACATTGATATATCGGGAACAACACAACTTGCCTCTGATCGCCGTTACTACCGGCTGCAATTCAGAATCGACCAGCAGTGTACTGATTCCGGCATCGTTAATGATGTACTCCAGCTCATCACCGGTTAACCTGAAATTTAGCGGTACAAATATCGCACCGATACTGGCCGCGCCATAGAGGGTTTCCAGAAAAGCGCTGTGATTTAACCCCAGGTAGCCGACCCGATCACCGGCTTTAATACCGCCTGCAATCAACAGTGCGCCGATACGTTTGGCACGGTCTGCCGTTTCAGCAAAGGTTCGGGTAACTCCTTCAAAGCTGATCGCCTTCCGCTGCGGGGTAAGTTCCGCCCTGCGCAAAAGAAGTGCGGCCAAGCCGATGTTTGGACTGCTACTTGATTTCATGATCTGTTCCGATTTTCTGTGCCATCAAACTCAGCATATTCATCCAGGGAAGCTCTGATTAATTGGATATTTACATCGTAACATGTGATGCGGTATCCCGACGAGGTGACTTGAGGGAAATCGTGAAGATGCTTTAAATTCACGAGGTTTCCGAAAGTCGCACCAACGCAGCTATGCTGAAAATAGCGGTCCGACGATTCGGCCTTCATCCGAGATTCCTCAGACAATTGCTGCCATTGTCAATTCCCTGATCCGTGCTGCCGGTTTATTTTGCCGCACCACACATGCCTCATCCTGATGTTTGCAGGAAAAGTGTGACCGGTCTTGAGTCAGAGCGAAAGGTGATCACTCTTTGTGGGCGGGGAATAGTTGCGATTTAAAGACTCTAAAACCGGCCTGGCGATACCCTCTTAGCAGCACGCGCCCGGAACTTCACTTTCAGTTGCCGTTGCGGGTGACGCTCCAGAGCAATCACTGCCAGAGCAATCGAAGGCGCCATAGTGGGTACTGAAATCACCCTCGACTCGGAAATGATCTGCAAATCTTGTTTGCGCAAGCATGTTAGCCGTGTTACCGCACACGGGGTACGGCAGGCCAGTCTTGAACGCATGGTGATCATCCAGAACGAAGCAGTGCGGATGCTCAGCTATGCTGCCCTGGTAGTAGGCGACATGACCGAAGTTCTCGCATAGATCTTCAAGTTCGACCTTGAATGCACGTATGGTCATGGCATAGAAATCAATCATACCTGCTTTGGCTGCCAGTTCCGGGTCATCCAGGGTCAGAGATCTGCTGGACACGACGCGATAATCCGGAATTCCTGTTGCAGCGAGCAAGCGCCTGAAGTCCTCTATATAGAGGGCTCCACCCAGACATTCACCCAGCATGATCTTGTCGCGCTGCAAGACTTCCGGAATTCTTCGCCCCGCGAAGATATCAGAAAAATAAAGTTCTCCCCCGGGTTTCAATATTCGAAATATTTCTTTGAACACAGACCGCTTGTCAGGTGACAAATTTATAACGCAATTGGAAATGACGATATCAACACTGTTATCTTCAATGCCGCAACTGTTCAGGTCCTCAATATATCCCTTCACGAAACGGATATTTGGTTCACTATAGCCAAACCTGTCCATGTGCCAGGCCAAATAGTGATTGGCTACCGAGAGTTGCTCATCCGTCATGTCCACACCGATGACATTGCCCTCGGGTCCAACCATCTGGCTCAGCAGAAACGCATCTCTTCCTGTACCGCATCCCAAATCGAGTACTGTGCAACCCTCAGCCGCGACCGGCAGAGGCGAACCACAGCCATAAAATTTCTGCTGTACCGTTTCGTGCACATTCGCCAGCAGCGGTTTAACGTAATCAGGGGGGCTTTCCGCCGGACAACAGGCAGATGTTTTCAGGTCATCGCTGGTTTTTAGAGTTTTGCCATAGTAATCGCGCACAGCTTCCAGGGTGTGTTCAGTCATTAGTTATTCGACTCCTCGGTTCGAAATGGAAGCCCTCCAGGAGGCTGTCCGCGAACAGATTGACCTACTGCGGCGGTTGCAAATCGGCCTATTTTTCAGCTTATTTTCGTTAAATAGTCACCCCTATTCGCCTTAAATAACCAAAAACCTAGGCAGGGCTTTACATTTAAGACCATCTCACCCGGTATGATATTTCAAACGCCAGACGACAATCAACAGAGTCTACGCCTATTTCAAATGCGCCAGCACAACTGTTCCTTTGTCCGGTTTTGCTCTATATTCGAATCAACAAATGCACAGACAACATTTCCCGGGAGCAAGATGATGAAAGCAGCGGTATTTCATGGTCCACTAGATATCAGATTTGAAGAGGTTGAAAAACCGGTGCTTGAAGCAGGGGAAGCGCTGCTGAGAGTGAGAGCCTGCGGCATTTGTGGCTCGGATCTGCACACCTATCGTCACGGGATGTTTCTGCAACTGGGCAAACCCATTGACGAAGGGCGCATCCTGGGCCATGAATTCAGCGGCGAAATTGTTGAGATCAACGGCGAATTGGGCGATTTGAAAGTGGGTGATCGCGTCGTAACCGTAAGTATCGGCGCCAATGCTGAATATCTGAAGATTACTCCGGAGATGGCACCCCTGGTGCTCCGCATCGCTGAGGGCATCAGTTTCGAAGAAGCGGCCACCAATGAACCGCTCGCCACTTCCGTGCATGCTGCAAATCTGGCTGATCCACTGGATAATGAGACCATCGTGATTATGGGCGCGGGTATTATCGGTCTCGGAGTACTGCAGTGTGTCAAGGCAGTGTCGTCGGCAAAGGTCATTGTTGTTGATCTGTCGGATAAACGGCTCGACATGGCAACGGAACTGGGTGCCGATGTGGTCATCAATGCGGGGCGAGACGAAGCTGTTCGCAGCATTATGGAGTTGACGGGTTCGCATGAACTCAACCTGGTTGAAACTGCCGAAGGCAATGTCGATACCGTATTCGACTGTGCCGGTGCGGGTAAAAATTCTTCCGGTGCCAGCGTGTTGGAACAGGCGCTGGCGATGGTCAAACAAAATGGCAAGGTGGTCGTAGTCGCCGTGTTCGAGAAACATCTGGAAATTGACTTCAACATTGTGGTGCGGAAAGGAATTCAATTGCTCGGTTCCTGGGCCTGGACTCCGGCCGAATTCATGCACTCCATGGAACTGATCAGCTCCGGGAAAATTGATCGTAAGCCGTTAATTACACACCGATTTTCCCTCGAAGATGCGAGTGAAGCCTACGCGACTCAACTTAAAGCCGATGAGGCAATAAAGGTGGTGCTGACACCATAATTAGTTGCGGTCACTGTCTTGGCAGCAGTTCGGAGACTTGGCCTGGCCAGATCCTGATAGTGTATGATCCGTTATTTTATCGAGGATAATAATATGAAAGCGGCCGTTTACTATGCAACAGGGGCACCCGATGTATTCAAGTACGAGGATGTGCCTGACCCTGAATGCCATCCCCGCGGTATCGTGCTGGATGTGGAGGCAGTGAGTATTGAAGGCGGTGATGTGCTCAACCGTGCTGGCGGCATGTTGCCCAATACTCCACATATCGTCGGATATCAAGCGGCTGGAACCATTGTCGAAGTGGGCAGTGAGGTGACCGACAGGAAGGTTGGTCAGCGAGTGGCCACTTCCAGTGGCGATGGCTCGCATGCATCCAAACGCTCCGTTCCGGTTCGCGGGTCCTGGTTACTACCGGATAATCTGAGTACCGAAGAAGGTGCCTGCATCCCGGTACCGTTCGGCACGGCAGACGATTGTTTGTTTGAGTTTGGCCATCTTCAGGCGGGGGAAACAGTGCTTGTTCAGGGCGGTGCCGGCGGTGTTGGTCTGGCGGCGATCCAGCTGGCCAAACGCGCCGGGGCCACGGTGATTGCTACTGCATCCAGCCAGGCGAAACTGGATTTTCTGCAGCAGCTGGGAGTCGATCATTGCATTAATTATGTCGAGGCAGATCTGCTCGAAGAGGTCATGCGCATCACTGATAACAAGGGCGTCAATCTGGTGGTGGATCCTGTGGGCGGCGAGGTGCTGCAAAACAGTATCCGCGCCATCGGTTATCGCGGTCGGGTAGTCACCGTAGGTAACGCTGGCCGAGAGGTGCGCAAATTCGATATCAGTAGTCTGATGGGTGGGAATCAATCCATCACGGGTGTTTTCCTGGGTGCTGAGATCGCCACTGACCGTGCTTACAATATGATTCAGTCGCACATTGAGAGTATTGCCAGGGGCGAGCTTAAAGTAATTATCGACAAGCAGTTCCCGTTATCCGATGCCGCAGCGGCGCACGCGTATATTGAGAGTCGACAGGCAATTGGACGGGTACTGTTGATTCCGTAGCAAGTGTGTAAATAGAGTGTGATCTACCCAAGCACAAGTTCCGCAAACGTCTGTAATTGCTCCTTGCTTCCCGCGCCCACCAGCAGCGATGTAATGGGCGTGTCTCGCCACGCTTGCAAGCGGTCCTTGACCCGCTCGATTGGACCGACCAGTGAGATTTCATCAGCAAATTCAGTGGGCACGGCTGCGACTGCTTCACCTCGCTGGCCGTCAAGAAATAACTTTTGAATATTGCGCGCTTGCGTTTCAAAACCCATGCGACCCATCAGTTCCGTGTGAAAATTTCTCTTCAGCGCGCCCATGCCACCGATATAGAAGGCAAGGCTGTTCTTTATCGGTATCAACCCCTGTTCAACATCATCGCAGATGTTAATCATGACGTTCTGGGAAATCTCAAAGCCGGGTCTGGCGTCTTTGATCTGATCTGCATACACCTCCTGTCGGTAGGGTGAGTAGTAGAGAGGTAGCCAGCCATCGGCTATCTCTGCAGTCATGGTGACATTTTTTGGTCCTTCCGCCCCCAGAAAGACAGGCAGGTCTGCCCGCAACGGATGGGTGATGGATTTGAGGGATTTCCCCAGTCCCCAACTGTTCTCACCCGTAAAAGGCATGGGGTAATGTTCGCCGTCATTGGCAACGGGCGCTTCACGTTTGAGTATCTTTCTGATGATGCTGACGTATTCTCTGGTTCTTGCCAACGGTTTCCCAAATGGCTGGCCATACCATCCTTCTACCACCTGAGGGCCTGAAACACCTAACCCCAGAATCATTCTTCCGCCCGACAAATGGTCTAAAGTGAGCGCCGCCATTGCTGTCGCTGATGGCGTTCTGGCTGATATCTGCACAACGCCGGTGCCCAGCCGGATTTTTGAGGTATGCGCCCCGATCCATGCTAGCGGAGTGAAGGCGTCAGAACCCCAGGTCTCGGCTGACCAGATGGAATCGTAACCCAGCCTTTCTGCTTCCTGCGCAAGACCGATTATGTCAGGTGGGGGCTGGGCTCCCCAGTACCCCATCTGAATACCAAGTTTAAGATCTTTCATGTCTGGCCTCTATTCGGTGGTCTTTTTGATCTTCGGCAGCTCAACGAAATTCCCCGCCCGTCTCTCGGCATTAGCTGCCATCGCTTCCATTATCTCTTCCGGCTGCAGGAAGCTGGCGTTCCAGATACTAATATAGTCAAGGCCATCTGCGGTATTATGATCCCTGGCATAGTTGATCATACGCTTGCAGCCATACAGGGCTAAAGGCGCTTTGCTGGCTATCTCCGATGCAATCTTCATGACCTCTTCCAGCATTATCTCCTGGTCATCGAAGACCCGGTTGACCAGTCCAACCGACTGTGCTTCGTGCGCAGGCATGCGCCTTCCTGTATAGGCCAATTCCCGCACGAAACCCTCCGGAATGAGTTTCACCAGACGCGGAAAAGTGCCCACATCCGCCGTCATACCGATATTGATCTCAAACACCGTGAAGAAGGCATCAGCGGTCGCATAGCGAATATCACACGCCGTGGCAAAATCAACACCGCCACCAATACAGCCACCTTGAATCGCCACGATCACGGGCAATCTGCAATTCTCCAGGCAGGAGAATGTATCCTGCATGCGCTGCACATTCTCATAAAACGCTGCCCCCTTGCCGATCCGCTCGACCTGTTGAGTGTCTTGGTCTTTTTCATCACGACCATCCGCATTAAAGAAGGCGCTCACATCCAACCCGGCGCTGAAGTGCGGACCAGTAGAGGAGATAACAATGACCCTGGCTTTTACATTTCGGTCAATGTCTTTAACAATGGCTGGTAACTCATCCCAGAATGCCGGATTCATGCTGTTGCGCTTCTCCGGTCGGATAAGTTTGATATGGGCAATCCGGTCTTTTATATCTACATCGAAACAGGTGTAGCTCATGGTTTATGGTCCTTGATGTCACGTTGAATTATGCAAACAGCGATTCTGCCACAACAGAGCTGTTGTCATCAAATCGAATAAGCTACCCGGCTATTGCAGGTGATAAGGGGCCATCGACTGATTCCATCCGATCTTGCAAGAATCTCTCAGAACCAGGTCCGTTGATACACATTTATCCAATGGATCGTCCTTAATCGCCTGATTGTTCAGTGGCATGATTCCTGACTATTGTTGATCGTAATCTATGATCACCCGATCACTGATGGGATGTGCCTGACAGGTCAGAATATATCCCTGTTCCAACTCGTCGGGTTCTAATGCATAATTCACATCCATGTGAACCTTGCCGCTGATTAGTTTGGCACGGCACGTACAACACACACCACCCTTGCATGCGAAGGGCAAATCTGTTCCCAGGGAGAGTGCTGTATCCAGTATACTGATCCCGGCAGACGACAGCTTGAACTCTACTTGTGTCCCATCCCGAATCACGGCAACTTCATGCAGCACACCGTTCTCGTTAGTTACATTTTCCCTATCGGAATCTGTCTGCTGCGCCGGATCAATGCCAAATAATTCAAAATGAATATGCCTTTCATCAATGCCTAGCGACACCAATGTATCCTGCACTTCCCTGGTCATGGACTGAGGACCACAGATAAACACCTCGTCCACACTCTGTAAATCTATCAACCCATCGCTCAACAGTTCTACCTTATCCCGGTTTATCCGGCCGGACAACACTTCAACCTCAGAAGTTTCCCGGCTAAATAGGTTAACCATGTTAAATCTGTTCAGATAGCGATTTTTTAAAGCCATTAGTTTCTCGCGAAACATCATGGTAACAACACTCTGGTTTGCGTAGACCAGGGAGACCTGACTTTGTGGTTCTTCCTCCAGTATCGATTTGACTATCGAAAGGATCGGGGTTATGCCACTGCCGGCGGCGAAGGCAAGATAGGACTTGACGTTATCCGGATTCAGTTCGGTGTTGAAGCTTCCTTCAGGCGGCATCACCTCCAGGTAATCACCCACTTGTAATCGTTCGTTAGCAAAGGTGGAGAATTTTCCATCCCTCACTTTTTTTACAGCCACCTTTAACTCCTGATCCTTAACGCTGCTGCAGATGGAGTAGTTGCGTCGTATTTCCTCGCCTTCAATAAGCGTTCTGAATACCAGATGCTGACCATGACGGTAACGAAATACTTCTGTTAGCGATTCCGGCACGGCCAGATAAATACACTTGGCCTGATCAGTTTCCAACTGCATATCGCGAACACGAAGATTATGAAAATGATGATCGGTCATAATGATTTGCTGATGCTCTTTTCATTCGACATGACAGGCACTTATGGAGTCTCTGATTAATATAGCCAAATGGTTCCAGGCGCGATTTTCAGCATCGCCACCGCTACCAGTTCAATCCGGGATAGCTGCGCTGTATATACTGCAACTCTGCCAGCAGATATCCCAAATGCTCGGTGTGAATCCCTGCACGACCACCAATGATAGGCCAATCATCTGACGGTTTGACCAGAGCTGCCTGCTCCAGGGTCTGTTCCACCAATCGATGCCAGGCAGGCTGCAGGCTTGATACATCTACACCGATAGATATGCCCGCCATCCTCAAGTCAAGCTCATCGGGCGTAAAGAGTTCCTGGGTATACCCCCAGATATCGTCTAACGCCCGTTGCATTTTGCTATGACTCTCCTCCGTGCCATCACCTAGCATAAGCACCCAGTGACGACTTCGCCGCAGATGATATTGGCATTCCTTGACTGACTTACTTGCAATGAAGCTCAATGTTGGATCTGCAGATTGACTCAACTCCCCGAAAAATTCGATGTTATACGCATCAACCAGGAACTGTCGGGTGATGGATTCGGCAAAATTACCCCTCGGTAATTCATGGATCAGCAAATTTCGGTATTCACGCTCGCTCCTGAGATATGCAAGATCGTCTTCTGTACGCCCCCGGTTTTCCACTTCAGCCGCATATGAATAAAGCCGACGAGCGCGCCCGATATAATCTAATGCAACATTAGTTAATGCCAGGTCTTCCTCTAACCAGGGCCCATGACTGCACCATTCAGACAACCGATGCCCCAACAGTAAAGCATCGTCGCCGAGTCTCAATACATATTCGAATAACGCTTGTTGATCTGTCATGGGATTTACAAGTTCTTTACTTCTTCCGGTATTGTGTAAAAAGTAGCGTGGCGATAGGGTTTATCGTCCATTGGGTCGTAAAAACTTTCTGCGTCTTCTTCCTGCGAAGCTACAATATCACTCGACTTGACCACCCAAATGCTGACCCCCTCATTCCGACGGGTGTATACATCCCTGGCATATTCCAATGCCAACTCGGGAGTCTCTGCATGCAGGCTGCCACAATGTTTGTGATCCAGCCCGCGTCGAGATCGAATGAACACTTCATACAGTGACATGTCATCTTTCCTCGCTGTGTTTCTTGTTGTATGCATGTACCGCTTCACGAACCCATTGGCCTGCTTCACTTGCTGCGATGTGATGCTGCAGACGTTTGCGATTGCACAAACCACCACCATTCACAACCCGACTAAACTCATCCCAATCAATGGCACCAAAATCAAAATGGCCGGTTTCCGCATTCCATTTGAGATCCGTATCAGGGATGGTCAGGCCAAGGTATTCTGCCTGTGGTACCGTTTGATCAACAAACTGCTGCCGCAATTCATCGTTAGTTTTCCGTTTTATTTTCCATTTTACAGATTGAGCGGAGTGTGCTGAATCGGCATCATGGGGGCCAAACATCATAAGCGAGGGCCACCAGAATCTATTCAATGCATCCTGAGCCATCGCCTGCTGCTCTTGACTACCCCGACACAAAGCCAGCATGGCATCAAAACCCTGGCGTTGATGAAAGCTCTCCTCCTTGCAGATGCGTACCATGGCTCTGGCATAGGGTCCATATGAGGTGCGGCAAAGGGCAATCTGATTCATGATTGCCGCACCATCCACCAACCAGCCAATGGCCCCAACATCAGCCCAGCTGAGGGTCGGATAATTGAAAATCGATGAATATTTTGCCTTACCGGACTGAAGCGCGGCTATCATCTCTTCCCGAGTGGTATTGAGAGTCTCCGCGGCACCGTACAGATACAATCCATGACCGGCTTCATCCTGAACCTTGGCCAACAATATTGCTTTACGGAGCAAAGTGGGTGCGCGGGTAATCCAATTACCTTCCGGTTGCATACCGATCACTTCGGAATGGGCATGCTGGGAGATTTGCCGGATCAGTGTCTTGCGATAGCCGTCAGGCATCCAATCCTTTGGCTCAATTTTCTGTTCAGCATCAATCCTGTTTTGAAACAGCTGCTCCCGATCCTTCGACATCAGTGGCCCTGTCACTATTACTTACCCGTAAAAACCGGCTGCCGTTTCTCTATGAAAGCCTGTACTGCTTCCCTGTAGTCATGCGTTTGTCCAGCCAGGCTCATAAATTCTTTTTCCAGTTGCAGTTGCTGATCCAGACTATTGGTGCTGGATCTATGCAGCGCCTGTTTGGTCAGTGCCAGTCCCCTGGTGGGCTGTGTCACCAGATGCTTACCCAGCTTGACGGCCTCCTCCATAAGCGACTCAGCATCAACACACTTCCAGATCAAACCCCACTCCTCTGCCTGCTCAGCGGATAACTTGTCACCCAGCATGGCCAACCCCTTGGCTCTCGCCATACCTACCAACCTCGGTAGCCGCCAGGTGCCCCCGGAGTCGGGAATCAATCCGATCTTACAGAAAGACTGAATGAAACTGGCGGACCTGGCTGCAAGAACAATGTCACATGCGAACGCGATATTGGCTCCGGCGCCTGCTGCCACGCCATTCACGGCACAGATCACTGGCACTTCCAGATGCGTCAAGGTGTTGATCAGGACATTGTAGTTTTTCTCAACCAACTCTCCGATATCGGCTTCCATGTCCAGATCAGCCAGGTCCTGGCCGGCACAGAAGCCTCGGCCGTTTCCGGTCAACATCAGGCAGCGTACCTGCTGATCTGCACCCACAGTACGCAGTGCATCCCGTACCTCCGCGTGCATTTCATTGGTAAAACTATTGAGTGTCTCGGGTCGATTCAGCGTTAGAATTGCCAAACCGTCTTCAATTAGAAGTTCAATGGTGTTGTAGGCCATAATCAGGGCTCCGGCTTAGATAGTCTGCATCTTCAGATAAAAGAGACACAGTATTATTATTAATCCGGAGTCTACTGTGTCACTTTATTAGAAATCAATGATTTTATGCCTGGACAGTGAGCGGTTAGACAATCACGAGGAGAATAAATATCGGCAAGGTGGTCGATAGTGGTTAATAAACAAATAAGCAACCAGTGGCTGATACAACCTTAACCAGCCAGACGGATCAGCTCACTGGTTAACAAGCGGCTGTTTGATGAGAATTGTTTCTTCAGGAACGCCATCTGGTCGCCAAGGATTCTGCCACTATTGGTAAGTGCCAGATACTCGGCGTGACTGGGTCGATAGGGTAAGGCTAACAAATCGAGTGAACATTCATTCAACAGGCGATTTCCCTTGTAGGCATTACATCGCTTGCATGCAGTGACGACATTGGTCCACTGGTCTATTCCTCCCCGCGACATTGGAATCAGATGATCGCGGCTCAGGTCACCGTTCCTGAAACGTTTACCACAGTAAAGACATATGTTCTGGTCTCTTTGAAACAGCGCCCGGTTGGTCAGTGGGGGTATGTGACGCTTCTTGTCCCAGACTTTTCCCTTGCAGGCCATAATGCTGTTCAATTTTACGATAGTTCTTTCACCGGTTAATCTCGAGAATCCGCCGCGAATTCGAAACACCTCCTCTCCGTAGGTCCAACTGACCAATTCCCTTGCGTGCAAGCAAACAGCTTCCTGCCAACTTAGCCATTCAACCGGAGATCCCGCACTGTTTAATCGGAGGATTTGCGCCGTCATTGTTAATACCCTGTAATCTTTTCCTCGTATTCCTGAATTTTACCTTTTGTCCGAATTTCTGCATTGATCATACAGCTGGTAACACTGTACAAGTTTACATAGGCTGCAGGCTGTGGCAATCACTATTTTCAAGCAACCGATGACCGGACCGAATCAAATACTCGCCTGTAGTCATACGTTTTTGATATAGAATATGAGCTTCAGAATCTGAAACCAAATACCCGTGCGCAAAGATAATATTTATACCGCAGCAAAGCAATCTGTAGATCAGTTTCGTTTTGATGAACATGTCTCTGCTGTGTTTGCGGATATGATCGAGAGATCTGTACCCGGTTATGGATTGACGCTGGAGATGATTGGAGTCATCGCCCGGCAATATGGTCAAGCCAATAGTTACTGCTACGATCTGGGTTGTTCCCTGGGGGCGTCGACCCTTGCCATTCGACACAATTTAACAAACCCTGATTGTAAAATCATCGCAGTAGATAATTCAGCTGCAATGATTGCCAGGTGCCGGGAGAATGTTAAAAAAGATACTGCGGAAGTCCCCGTTGATATTCTGCAACAGGATATTCTGGTAACCGATTTTAAACAGGCTTCTCTCAGTGTCATGAACTTTACACTGCAATTCATACCCGCAGAGCAGCGCGCTGAGTTACTGAAGAGAATAGCGGATGCCACCCTCAAAGGTGGGGCATTTGTGCTGTCTGAAAAAATCAAAGTAGAGAGCGATGACGAGCGACAGGTTTTAACCGATCTGCACCATCAGTTCAAGAGTTCCAGCGGCTACAGCGACCTGGAAATAGCACAGAAGAGAAGCGCGCTGGAGGATGTGTTGATTCCAGATACAGTAGCAACGCACATATCGAATTTAAAGCAGGCAGGATTCCGTCATGTCCACCTGTGGTTTCAGTGTTTTACATTTGTATCGATGATCGCGATTAAATAATTAAGTAAACTGTCCCCTTAATTAATACCTTAATTATCACCATATTTCTTTAACGCTGCCACAACTTTCCCCATCTGTTCCGCAGTGCCAATGGAAATTCGCTGGCTATTGAAGATCAATCCCTGGGTATAAGGGGTGCGCACAACGATTCCTGCATCACCGAGTATATCGAGCGCACGCTGTTCGTCTTTGAATTCCAGCAACACAAAGTTTGCATGACTCGGCGTCACCTTCTCTATGCCATCAATATCCCTGATTTCATTAATGAAGCTCTCGCGTAATCGAATGATCTCTGCAACGTTGGCTTGCATCCGGGAAATCCCCTTCGCCGTGAGAGCTTGCATGGCAATCTCCTCCACCGGTAATGGCAGGGGATAGGGGGCAATAATACACGATAGCAGATCGATGACTTCTCTACTTGCCAGCACAAATCCGCAACGCACTGCAGCCATACCAAATGCTTTCGACATGGTGCGCAGAACCACAAGGTTAGGATAGTCCTGGATCAATCCACTGAACGTATGCTCGGGACAAAATTCAATATAGGCTTCATCCACGACAACCAGAGACGTATCCCTGTAGGTCTCAAGCAATTCCAGAAGCTCCTCTTTGCCGGCAACATTTCCGGTGGGGTTATTCGGTGAACAAATAAAAACCAGCTTGCTGCTCAGCTGTTTTTTCAGGCTGGCAATGTCCAGTTCAAATGCGGGTTTTCTTGGCACCGGCACAACTTCGACATTGTGAATGGCCGCACTCACCTGATACATTCCATAGGTAGGTGGCGTGATCACTAGGCTATCTATGCCGGGATTACAAAAACAGCGAATCAACAATTCAATGCCTTCATCGGCGCCTCTTACACACAGTATTTGCTCAGCCGGAAACGAAGCATGTGCGGAGTAACTACCCAATAAAGCTGAACTCGGTACCTCTGGATAGCGATTATAGCCCTCACTGGAAACTGTGAATTCGGCATTGGGGAATGGCAGCTCGTTGGCGTTAAGCCAGATCTCACCACTGCCGCCTATGCGGCGCGCGGATTGGTACGGCTCAATCTTGAGAAGATGAGGACAGCATAATTTTTGTGCAATATTCATTTCACTTTCCGAGTAGGTAGTTTGGTGATCAGCGATTTTACAGAAACGATGCATTCTCCATCACTTCAATAATGCTGGGGCCTTTGTGGGCTAGCGCCGACTCAACCAGAGTCCTGAAGTGAGGCATATCTCTGGCCCTTTCTCCGGGACAACCGAATCCTTTGGCCAGTACACTGAAGTCCGGTGTATACAGGTCCACGCCAACGAGTGTAATTTGTTGCTCCTGCATATAGTCACGAATTTCACCATAACCTTCATTATTCCAAATAATGATAGGGAGACTAAGGCTTTCCTGAACAGCGGTCGCCAATTCAGGCAAGGTAAACATAAATCCGCCATCTCCCACTATCGCAACTACCGGTCGATCCGGCTGTCCCAATTTGGCACCAATTGCAGCAGGCAGTCCATACCCCAATGTGCCGTAGCCGGTTGTTGATGTTATCCAGGAACGAGGCTGATTAACGGGCATAAAACTGTTACCCGCATACACCGGCTGGGTTGAGTCTCCGGCAATAATTGTATCCTCCGGCAATACCTGTCTCAGGTTATCCAGGAAATTTTTGTGAACATTAAATGCTTGCAGAGCGCGTTTAGCCGCAGCGACTCTCTCAGCACCTTTGCTGTATGCCTGCAGGACTAACTGCTTTCCGATGGCTCGCAAAGCCAGCGCGGCATCACTCTGGAGTGCAACTGCGGGCATATGATTACGTGCCAGTTGCCCAGGATCAATATCCAATCGAATGAGTTTGCCAGGCATTTCCAGCGGGCTTTCATCGCCGTATCGGTCCGTTTCACTAAACTCGGTACCGACTGCCAATACGACATCTGCTTCCTTTATCAGGTCCCGCACAGGTCTGTATGCCATGGTGCAATCCAGACACAGTTCATGCTCACCTGGCATGATACCCTTGGCTGCAACGGTATTGACCACGGGGGCATGCAATGCTTCGGCCAAGGCTCTGACTTCGGTGCTGGCATCAATGGCGCCACCCCCCAAAAACAGCAACGGTCTATGCGCCTTGGCGAGCAGATCAACGGCCTGATCAATGTATTCCGGATCCGGTCCCGGCCTGCTGATCTCTGGCCAGGATTCAAGCGGTATGTGCAACTCGGTAGTAATTACATCTATGGGTATCTCAATGTGGACCGGTGCAGGTCGGCGACCTTCAAAAACGGTGAATGCCCTCGCCAGCACGCTGGGCAGTTCCTGCGCATCCAGCAGAGTGTGACTGAATTCTGTAAACTGAGCAGTAAGATTCCTCTGTGACGGCAACTCATGAAGCTGACCTGCCCCCGAACCCAGTTCGTGGGTTCGATTCACACTTGAGATCACTAGCATCGACACAGAATCAGAGAATGCCTGCGCCATAGCAGTGGCGATATTGGTCATGCCAGGACCCGTGATGATAAAACAAACACCCGGCTTACCGGTCGTTCTTGCATAACCATCTGCCATGAATCCAGCTCCCTGTTCATGACGGGGGGTAACGTGACGCAACTTGCTAGCACCTAAACCACGATATAATTCGACCGTGTGAACACCCGGTATGCCGAATACGATTTCAACTTCATAAGCTTCCAGCAACGAAACCAGAACTTCTCCACAAGTTGCCAATTCCACTTCTCCTTTTAAAGCGCTACCATCCACGTTCAGGACGCTGTCCGAAATGTCGGACCATGAAAACAGACTGACCTACTGCGGACAAGTCTGATTGATGCTTTCAAGACGCCAATTTTATACCGGCATTGCCCGCAGGGAAATCAGAATAAACACCGATTTCCCCGCCGATGCCGCCGCTGGACAGGCATGATGGATTTCAACGATTTTTTCTCTGTTATCGAGAGCGGTCCGCTCGCTCCCTACGCGTCCGCCTTCAAAGACGTTCTGGCTCGCCACTGGGATGCCAGTTCGCATGGCAACGCCCAGACCTGGTCCCGGCAGTTGACCGAATTGCCCGATATAACTACTGACATTTCAAATCTGCGCTCTGGCACACTCACAATTGGCTCCGAATCCGAGTTGCTGCTCGCGACTCCTCTGCCATCCGCGGTCAAGGAGAGGTTCCGAAATCAATTGATGCAATTTCGCCCCTGGCGCAAGGGACCCATTTCTCTGTTCGGGCAATTTATTGATACGGAATGGCGATCCGATTGGAAGTGGGACCGCATTCTTCCCCACATTCAACCACTCAAGGCAAGAACCGTCCTGGACGTTGGCTGCGGCAACGGCTATCACTGCTTTCGGATGCGGGGCGAAGGCGCCAAATTTGTCCTGGGTGTTGATCCGACACGATTGTTTTTGATGCAATTTCAAATTATGAAAAAATACCTGCCCCAGGAGCCGGTGTTCCTCCTGCCGCTAAAAGGTGAACAACTACCGCGTCCCTTGAGTGTATTTGATACTGTTTTTTCATTGGGTGTTCTATACCATCGCAAATCTCCCCTTGAGCACCTGGAGGAACTGAGAGATTGCCTTGTTCCAGGCGGAGAATTGGTGCTTGAATCCCTGGTGGTCCCCGCAAATGAAACCACTACTCTGGTGCCGGAAGATCGTTACGCGCAAATGCGCAATGTCTGGAATATTCCCAATCCGTCGGTACTGGAGGACTGGCTGAAAAAAGCCGGTTTCGTAAATACCCGCATTGTGAATATCAATCAGACGTCTCCGCAAGAACAGCGTGCAACTGACTGGATGGTTTTCCAATCGCTCAGGGACTTTCTTGATCCTGATGATGTCAGCAAGACGGTGGAGGGATATCCTGCCCCCTGTCGTGCAATTCTGGTTGCAGAAAAACCATGCACGACAGGTACGATCAAGGCACAAACGACTCAACAAAGCCGGTCACCGGCGTAAAGACAGGTGCGGGTCTGGTGATGCTTGATACTGGCAGCTACACCGTCAAGCAACACATTCGCTGTCATGCCGGAATTCGCAGCCACTCTATGATGAACCGGATTCCAGCTGCGTCCCGGAAATTCCTGCGTTGTTACAAAACTTTACAATTCGGCACACTTCGTCACGCTGTTTCAATAACCGACTTACATTGCTCTCTTACTATTGCCATCAATAGAAACGAGCAGAGAGCAATGCAGGATGAAGAAAATAGCCCTTCTACTTGCCACACTCTGTGGACTTATTACATCTACGCAGTCCGCCACCGCAGCAACATACGGAAACCCGGTCTCTGCTTCAGCGTCCATCTCCATAACTGTTCAAATTCTACCCAGGGAAATGTTCAACCCGAGATTGTCATCAACTCAAGCGCACCCGGGAGTAGAAACGGAGAGCTGCCTCAACGCCATCAGGGAAAATGACCTTGATCCCAGAGCACTCAACACCAGCGATCAGATTCTTGCCGGGAATTTCCTCTGCAACACCAGGATGAGCGAATACAAATTGGTGGAAATTGACGATGTAATCACCTTAATGGCTATTCCCGTTTGACCAGGAGCTCAACTGGAACCACACAGCAATACACTCTCCCCCAAGAGGTAAATGATGGGGTCGGCAGTAGTTTCAAGTTCATGGGCAATCTTGCCGCCGACCCCATTATTTTTGCCCGTTTTTTTTAACCCGGCAGATTGCTTTCCGACATCTCTTTCGGAAATTACCATATCACCCTGCGGACTGATCCTGTAGCGCAAGAGCTATGGTGCAAAATCCATTAACTCGGTAAAGCCGGACGGTGTATGCGGGCCAATTATTAGCTGTTCAAGCACGCCCCGCCCCTCTTTCACGCCGTCTTTGGTTATCATTTTGGCATGACAGAACGCCTGGACGTGAACATTGTCCGGAGTCACCTCGTCAGTCTTGTACTCATCGTAACCCGTTGCGAGTTCGCCATGATATTTGCCGTGACCCCACTCCGGGTGCCCATAGCCAACACCCTTCATATACCAGTTGAATTGGGGCTCAAGCTCAATCCGTGTTTCATCACCATTTTTATGGGTGAACAGAATCTCGAAGGATCGGGCAAACCTGGTTCCTGACTGGTACTCAATATTATTTGCCACAGAAGCCATGCTTTCTTCATCACCGCCACCCAACAGCGGCATGATTATACCGTTGGTGTTCCAGGCTTCACCTGCAGCGTCATCATTGAGGAAGTAGTGCGCCACACAATCGTCAAAATTCAATGGCGCCCACAACCAATAAAATTGTACCGGCGCCGGATTCGGATTGGGTTGTGAATCAGGCTCCCCTATCCCCCTGACGCCCCAGGATCTATCTCTGGTCCCACAAAACACCTCCGGCGTTATTTCAATGCGCTTGCCCTTAACCTCTATCCAACCGGACCAGGTACCATTTTGCATCATACGAGTAACATCCATGAACAGCTGACTGCCCTGACGCCGGGTAAATCTGGGTTCCTCATGCGCCTCGCACCGTGCCGTAAAAACCAGCTCGGCTTTAATTCCATTCTCGGTATCGTCACATCGCAGGCGGGAGACTCTGAATGGCTCTACTATATCTATTGAGACAGGACCAACAAAGGTATCCAGGCGTTCCATATGCATCACTTTCGATCCATAAACATTGTGCTGCACACCATCGACTATCACCGAGAAGGCGCCATCGAGTATGTCCACATAGGGATAGATGCCCATGGCCGCAGCAAAAAATACAGATCCATCGGTGTTGTAACCATTAAAGAAAAACCGATCATAAAAGTTGCGTGCAGCGCCGACATAGGCTACCGGTTCAGGTGTTTGATGCAGTGGATAATCGTCCCCTTTTGTCAACATAGCATTCTCCATTCCAAGGCTGATTCGTGTGCAGCCATTATTGCATTTTCAGAAAACCGGGCAAGTGGTACTTTCAACGACCTGCTATGCGACCAATTCGGATCTGGTAAGAGTTAACAAACCGTTGCTGCGAATTGGTCGTAGCCACTTTGACACAAAAGTCATTTTTTCGGCTATGATCTTTAAACCAGTGTCATGGGTTCAACTGAAGTGATTAAATTTTGAAGAGATATCTGAAATTTGCGTAGGTAATTATCGGTCATTCGTGGCAGCCATCTAAAAAACGAATCAAATATCTTGTAGGCTTCAAGGCAGGCAGGTGGGACACACAATGTGCTTATGGATCGCCCGGCACATATTGTTACCCATCCGACTGGTGAAGCAAGATCAACTGAATAACGGATAAAATCATGGATGACTCAAATAGAACCAGCAATAGATGTTTCTCGAAAGATGTCACGGAAAACGGAAAAACAGTAACTGTCTACGTTAGCCTGATTAATGATTGTGAGTGGGAGTTGAGCCTGATTGGCAAAGCCAATCAAAGCACATGCTGGTTAGAGTGGTTCCCGACCTCCGAAGACGCGATGAATGCGGGGTTGACTGCCATCTTGAGGGAAGGGATCGATGAGTTCTATTCTGATCCTGAGTTTTCCTATCTTGATGAGCGCTAAAGTAGTGAGCCAGGACCTGTGAAAGTGTCAATAAGAGAGGCTCCAGTGACGAAGCCAAAAATCATGGAAATAGTGCCCGTGTTAGGCATTGGATCTTACGACGAAGCCGTCGCACACTATGTCGACTGGCTGGGATTCGATCTTGACCGGGAGTGGCGAGAAGAAGTCGTCGATGCAATCGGAAGACCGCTCGGACGGCCCATGGACATCCTCGGTAAGTTCTCGGAATACGAGCAGGCAACGCGTACATGAAGCGCTACGGAGGAGTCACAGTGACTGAAACTTTGGGGTCAACAATGGGCGCACTTGATGCCATAAAGATACAATGCCCCTATTGTGGTGAAACAATTAAGGTCCTGATAGATTGTTCCATTTCGCATCAAAGCTATATTGAAGATTGTCAGGTTTGTTGTCGTCCTATCAATCTTGATATATCAGCGGATCCGGACGGAGATTTGGCTGTCTTTGTATCGAACGAAAATGAGTAAATTTTCTGGGACGATAGAGCCATCTGGTATGATGCAGGTTGTAGGTCTGAAAAAGTTGGTCGGTATCCAGAGTGAACCCTTCTAACAGGTACTTCACATTGTGGCCTGTGGCCAATGGGACCTCCGCCTTACAGGCGCATGCACTCGGATTGCACAACGAGCTCATGCAACACAAAAGGAGACTAGTATGAAAATCTATGTAGGAAATTTGTCGCAGGACGTCACCGAAGCGGACTTACGGGCGGCTTTAGCACAATTCGGGCAGGTTGAATCCGCCACCATTGTAAAAGACAGGGAAAGTGGCCAATCAAAAGGCTTTGGATTCGTGCAGATGTCCTCTACAGCAGAGGCGCTGTCGGTAATCGACGGCCTAAATGGGAAGGAGCTAAAAGGACAGGCACTAAACGTCAACGCGGCTCGGCCTCGCACCGAAAGCCGCGGTAAAATAGGAGAATACAGCGGTGGCAAAGGACGGCAAAGTGATAATCGCGGCGGTTACCACAGTGTCAATAGAGGACCAGGTGGCGATGGCACAAGATACACCGGGGGCAGAGGAGGACAAGGGCGTGGCCGATGAGGGTCCAGAGCCACAGTTTTCATAACCGCGCCACTGTGTGTATTATGATCAGATGCACGAACCCATTAAGGAAATCCGTAGTTTCCTGTCCGCAACCTTGCGATGGAGGTCTGTTGTGATCGAAGAGCAACCAACCACTCTCGGCGAGTTACGAGATTCAGGTTATGAGGTTCGTTCCGTACGTGAGGAATTACGGCAGAATCTCATGCGGCGCCTGGCCTCTGAAGAGGAAACTTTCCCCGGTATAGTTGGCTTTGACAACACGGTAATCCCGCAACTGGAAAATGCCATCCTGTCCGGTCAGGACATGATTATACTGGGAGAAAGAGGACAGGCAAAATCCCGGATTATTCGCAGCCTGACCTCTCTACTGGATGAATGGACCCCCATTATCGAAGGCGTGGATATCCCGGAAAACCCGTTTAAACCTATCAGTGCAGAAGCCATTAGACTGATAGCGGAAATGGGTGACAAAACTCCAATCGCCTGGTTAAACCGGGTTCGACGTTATGGTGAAAAACTGGCAACGCCGGATATCACCATCGCAGACCTGATCGGCGAGATCGACCCGATCAAGATCGCTGAAGGTCGCTATCTGTCTGATATCGAGGCAATACATTACGGCCTGATACCACGTACCAACCGGGGCATATTCGCTATCAACGAATTGCCTGATCTGGCCGAAAGAATTCAGGTCGGGTTATTGAACGTCATGGAAGAAAGGGATATTCAGATACGCGGTCACAAGGTCCGCATGGATCTGGATATTCTGATAGTAGCCACGGCAAACCCGGAGGATTACACCAATCGAGGCCGGATAATCACACCCCTTAAAGACAGGTATGGCTCCCAGATAAAGACCCATTACCCGCTTTCGATCATGGAAGAAATACGCATCATGGAGCAGGAATACACGAAACTGGACATGGGTGAGTACAAGGTGGTTGTGCCGGCTTTCATGCAGGAGATTATCGCTGAAATTACGCACCTGGCCCGTAAATCTCCTGATATCAATCAGCGTTCTGGCGTATCTGTGCGAACCTCCATTGCCAATTATGAAGCGATGCTGGCTAATGCGCTGCGCCGGGCCATCCGCACGGGTGAACAAGTCATAGTTCCGAGGATCTCGGATCTGGCATTCATCTCCGCTTCATTCCAGGGAAAGGTTGAGTTTGAAGCTATGGAAGAAGGCCGGGAAGATAAGATACTTGAACGACTGATTCAGAATGCGGTGAAGTCCGTCTTCGATCGCTATACGGATATGCATATCATGGAGGCGACGGCACGACAGTTCTCGGAAGGGCAATATGTCACTACGGGTGAATCTCTACCGGCGAACGAATATGATCAGTTGATAAGGAAGGTTGACGGACTGGGTGATGCGGTTGCGAGTATCAACGTCGGTGACAATAAATTCACTAACGCTTCAGTCGTGGAGTTTATTTTAGAGGGACTGCATTTGAATGAGCTGCTGAACAAGGATCAGGTCGCGGGACGCAGCACTTATCGTAGTGAGTAAAACTGGTAACCCCATGCCGACCTATCACACATATAATCGTTACTCCGAATGGGATGGCACCCAGGCATTTCTGCGTCCAGATGCCGATGCGATTCTCTCTGCAATAAGCGATGATCTGATGGAATTTGGTGACCTTCAACAGGCGCTGCGTTACCTGGCCAGAAACGGTATGCAGCGTTCCGATGAGGGTTATATTAAAGGCTTGCGCGACATGTTGCGTCAACTGCGGGAGAAAAAGCAGCAGCAGTTGAATCGTTACGACATGGGCAGTGTCATGGAAGACATTAAGCGCCAGCTCGAAGAGATTCTGCAAATGGAACAGGACACCATTGACGAATGGGTCAACCGGGACAGTTCCGAATCAGCTGATACTGCTGAAGATGACGCCACCGGCGCCGCTGCTGAGGATTCGGGTGATTTTAAAGGTGACAGCCTCGAAGCTGGTAGTCAGTTTTCAGACCGCGTTCTCGGTGATATTGGCAAGCAAAATCAGCAATTCCTGGATGCGCTGCCGAAAGATGCTGCCGGCCAGGTACGCGCACTGCAGAACTATGAATTCCTGAATCCCGATGCGCAAAGAAAATTCCTGAAATTAATTGAGCAACTAAAGAAAGCCATGACCCAGTCCTTGTTCAAGGACATTGAAAATATGGTCCAGCAGATGTCTGCAGGTGATCTGCAGAAAATGAAGGAGATGGTGCGGGATCTAAACGAGATGCTGGTCAAGAAGATCGCCGGAGAAGATCCCGGATTTGAAGAATTCATGGAGAAGCACGGTGACATGTTCGGGGACAATCCTCCCAGGTCTCTGGATGAGCTGCTGGAAATGATGCAACAACAGATGGCTGCCACGCAATCGATGCTCAACTCCATGTCAATAGAACAGCGCCAACAACTTGAATCACTGTTAACAGATAAATTCGGTGACCCGGAGCTGGAGAGTGAGTTGGCCAAATTGGCCAAGGAAATGGCTTTCCTGAATCCCCAGGGTAATCGGTATAACTTTAGAGGCGATGAGGAATTGGACCTGCAGGCGGCCATGAAACTGATGGGCGAAATGCAGGAAATGGATGACCTGGAACGTCAGATTCAGCAGGCACAGTTTGACGGTGAAGTTGATTCAATTGATCCGGATAAGCTTGAGGAGCTGTTGGGTGAAGATGCCAGACGTGATCTGGAAGAGATCAACAAATTCCTGAAGACGCTGGAAGACGCCGGCTACGTGCGCCGGGACGGCGAAAAGTGGGAATTGACTCCAAGAGGCACACGTAATCTAGGTCAAAAAGCGCTGGCTGAGATATATGCGCGTCTGAAAAAGCAGAACCTCGGCAATCATGCCGTGCCCGAAGAGGGAAGATTTGGCGAACGCATGGAAGATACCAAGGCTTATGAATTTGGTGACCCATTCAACCTGCATATGTCTCGCACCATTAGAAATGCTCTCGATCGCAATGGACCTCAAACACCCGTCAAATTGCACATAGATGATTTTGAGATCTACCGAAGTGAAGTGATCACCGAGACAGCGACAGTTTTGATGGTTGATCTGTCATGGT
>JASJXV010000238.1 GCA_030123805.1 Gammaproteobacteria bacterium | reverse complement strand
TCTTAGAGTATGACAATCGAATTCACGAATGATTTGTTCCCAACAGAGATAAAAGTATATCTCGCATTATACTTGCCGCTGGGTGTAATCAGCAATGCCAAACTATTTACAATTTAGTTTAGAATATGCCTATAAGCTATTGAAATATATATAAAAACTATCTGAGAAAAACCATTTTTGCGGCGTTTGTAATCTGTTGCAGACTTTGATCTTGTGCTTGAACACGTTTATTCTGTTGGAGCAGCCAGACAATCGCGTAGAAGTACCTGACAGGAGCCAGCCCCACGTGCAAAACAGCCGGAATTCACTTCATCAAGACCGTTCCTTGCAAGCTGACGGCTATCTGCACGGTGTGATTGTTGCCTGTCAGGATGAGAAATGTCGGTGGCTGATGATCCGCAGAAGTGAAAATGTTGTCGCTCCTTTGAAGATATGTTTCCCTGGTGGTGGTATTGAAGAAAATGAAAGCCAGTCCGAAGCAGTTGTGCGGGAGATGCGGGAAGAACTTGATGCGATTGTACAGCCTGTTGCCTGTGTGTGGTCTCATTGCTACGAGGAACGAGCTGTAAAATTGTGGGGCTGGCTGGCTGAACTACAGCCAAACAAGATTCGACCAAACCCTTCGGAAGTAGCAGAAGTCCTGTGGCTTACCGCTGATGAAGCTGTTAATCATCCGGATGCGTTGCCGCGCACAGCAGATTTTCTGTCTTCATTGCTTGACTATAGAACGAATCGGAAAGATTCATTGCAGGATTTGATGTAGTTGATCCAGAGTGTTCAGCCATCAATCAGGTACCCGGATCTGGAGAGAGGACCTGGGAATCATTGCTTTATTGCTATCCAGGCGACTTATATTCACAATGCTAAGCAGTTTTGGGCTACGGGTTACGAGTCAGGGCCGCTTCTGCAGGCTGGACCCGGGCGGTGGCGATATTGGAGGAATCAGGAAGTCGGGAAATATAGTCTGAGGAATCGATTTGACAATGAATGAACCACTTAATAATGCACTGATCGGGAGCACTGGATCAGCCGCACAGTTACAAACACCCGCTCTGGTACTTGATCTTGATCGTTTCATGGCTAACGTGAAACATATGGCGAAGCACTGCCAGCGAACAGGCATACAGCTCCGGCCCCATGCCAAGACGCATAAGTGTATTGAGATAGCCAAGCGGCAAATAGCAGCAGGTGCAGTGGGTATCTGCTGTGCGAAGCTGGGTGAGGCCGAAGTGATGGGCAAGGGAGGTATCGGGAATATTCTGATTACATCACCGGTTGTAACTGACGGCGGTCTTGACAGGTTAATTGTGCTTAACAATGAAATTCCGGATCTCATGGTGGTGGCAGATAATGGTTTGAATATTGACGCGCTTGCCAAAGCAGCATCCTCAGCTGACAAGCCGCTCAAAGTGTTACTGGATCTGGATCCGGGGTTACACCGCACCGGTATCAGACCGGGAGATGAAGCTCTGCTGCTGGCTCGAAAAATTGCGGGTAGTGAAAATCTTGAATTTATGGGATTGCAGATGTATGCGGGTCAACTAATGCATATCGAGAACTACCAGGAGCGCCGGGACAAATCTGCCGAGGTAATGGTTGAGTTAGATGAAATGAAAAACTCCCTGGTCGCCGAGGATATTGAGTGTCGAATACTAACCGGTGGCGGTACAGGCACATTTGATATTGATGCAGAGATCAATGTGCTGACAGAATTGCAGGGGGGATCCTATATATTTATGGATCGACAGTACAACCAAGTGCATGGGCCGGACGGCAGGTCATTTCCCTTCCAGACGTCGCTGTTCGTACAGATGACAGTGATCTCCAATAACACCCGCAAGCTGGCGACTACAGATGCGGGGTTCAAGAGTTTTGCCACGGACGCCGATGCGCCTTTGCTGGATTGGGGTGCGCCGCAGGGTGCTAGTTATTTTTTCTTTGGCGATGAACAGGGCGGTATTGCCTTTGCTGATGAAGCGGACCAACTATCTCCAGGTGCCGTGTTGCGTGCTGTGACGCCACACTGTGATCCTACGGTCAACTTGTATGACAGTATGCATGTGATTCAGGGGGATAAGCTAGTGGGTATTTGGCGCATTGATGCTCGCGGATAGGTGAGGGGGTCAGGTCTTGCCTTTTGCCTTTTGATGGATTAGCCTTGTTTGATGATAAAGATCTTTCAAAGATCCCAATGTTGCAGAGAAAAGGTGTTCCAAAATTGCTCAAAATCTACAAAGAAATTGCAGACAACAGAGATCTAGCAATATTAAATGCCTATACAAGTGGTGGGTATAGCATGAAAGAAATTGGTGAGTATTTTGGATTACACTATTCACGAGTTAGGACCTGACCCCAATTCCCCCGTTGAAAAAGGCAAAAGGCAAGACCTGA
>JASJXV010000237.1 GCA_030123805.1 Gammaproteobacteria bacterium | reverse complement strand
TATGGACTGGTGAAGGGTGGCTGTATCTGGCCGTCATCATGGATTTGTACTCACGTGCCATTATTGGTTGGTCGATGGGAAAGCGAATGACTCAACAGTTGATGTGTGATGCATTGACGATGGCGCTATTCCGCAGGGGCTTTCCTAAAGGGGTGATCATTCACTCGGACCGGGGTAGTCAGTACTGTTCAAAAGCGTACCAGCGGTTAATCGAGGTGAATGGGTTGCGGTGCTCCATGGGTCGTCGTGCAACCTGCTATGACAACGCAGCAATGGAGAGTTTCTTTCACACATTGAAAGTAGAACTGGTCCACCGGGAGCGATACTTGACCCGACAATCTGCTAAAGTCGCGATTTTTGAATACATAGAAATATATTACAATCGCAAGAGAAAACATTCAGCTATTGGGTATAGAATACCAATGTTGTTTGAGCAAGAAAGTGCTTAACCAGGTGTCCAGTAAAATGGGGGAACATCAGTTAGGGTTGCACTTATCTATTCACCGAGGTATTAATCAAGACCCTGAAGGACTTTTAGTCGTATCCAAGAGGCTATGAGGAGATCATTATGAAAACAAAAATAAAAGAGATTCTAGCTGTGAAGGGCCATAGTATTTGGGCTGTATCCCCGGAATCAACAGTGTTTGAAGCGATTGAGGTGATGGCAGACAAGGGCGTGGGCGCGCTGGCTGTGACATTAGATGAAAAGCTTGTGGGTATAGTTTCTGAACGAGACTATGCTCGCAAAGTAATCCTGAAGGGACAATCATCCAGAGAAACATTCGTCAGGGAGATAATGTCGACCGAAGTTGTTTGTGTCTCGGGTGAAGAAAAGGTAGACGAATGCATGGCTCTCATGACCGAAAAACGCATCCGTCATCTACCCATACTGGACGGTGACAAGCTGGTTGGAATGATTTCCGTTGGTGATCTGGTGAAAACCATTATCAGAGATCAAACGTTTACTATCGAGCAACTGGAAGGTTATATTCGGGGTCGATAACGGTTAACTGCCGTACAGTTGTTGACATATGCAATCTCATCCCGCTAATCACCGACAGGCTTCCGTTACTGGTGATTAGCTTGCCGCTTTCACACCAATGCATTCTGGGTTGAAGCGCCGGGTCGTTCTGACACCACGAAATGGCATTATCGCACAGGCGCCTATTCTGACGGAAAATCAGTTTAGTCCATGCACCTGCTCCTGATAAGGAGGAAAATAACTTGCGCTACCGGGATTTTGGCAGTACCAGACTCAAGGTGTCCGAACTGGTTTTCGGTGGTGGCGCAGTGGGTGGACTGTTAATAAATCAAACCGATGCGGTCAAAAGTCGGGCTATAAAAAGTGCCATGGATGCCGGTATTAACTGGATCGATACAGCACCCTCCTACGGCCAGGGACGTTCTGAACAGGCTCTGGGTTGGTTGCTGTCTGAATTGGATGAACAACCATACATTTCAACCAAGTTCACCATGGATACAAGAAATCTTAACGACATCGAGGGACAGATACACCGCAGTCTGGAAGAAAGTCTGGGCAGGCTGAAACTGGACTCCGTTACCCTGCTGCAACTGCATAATCAGATAGGTGCGGAATCAAAAGGGCGCATGCTTGCCGCTGCCGAGATTCTGAAACCAGGCGGTGTTATCGATAGTCTCGAAAAGGTAAGGCAACAGGGACTGATTAGTCATTTTGGCATTACTGCACTGGGCGAGACGCCGGCTATTCTCAGTGTGATAGATAGCGGCAGAATTGAATCGGCACAGGTTTATTACAACCTGCTTAATCCAAGTGCCGGAACCTGCCTTCCGAACACCTGGGGTGCATACGATTTTTACTCCATTCTGGCGTCTTGCCAAGCAAATGGTGTGGCGGCGATGAGCATCCGGGTTTTCTCAGCAGGTGTGATCGCTACTGACCAGCGTACAGGTCGTGAGATGCCATTGACTCCCGGTGACAGCGTTGCAAGTGAGACCGAAAAAGCCGCCGGGATATTCGCCGAACTGGGCAATGATTATGGTTCCAGAGCGCAGACAGCCATACGTTTTGCATTGAGTGAAAAGCGACTCGCTTGCATCGTATTTGGGCTAGCTGAACTTGACCACCTCGAGGAAGCAATTTCTGCACAGGCCATGGGTCCTCTGCCCGAAGATGCACTGCAGAGAATCAGTCGGATTTATGCAGCTTACCCGGCAACACTTGATACAATAACCTGACCAATGACAATGTCTGGTGTAAATGAAACAGCAACTGATGCACCTGATGCGTTGATCGCCAAGCTGTATTTGAATTTCCTCAGCACACTCGTACAATGCAATACTAAATACGGGCTGTTAGCTCAGTTGGTAGAGCAGTGGACTCTTAATCCATGGGTCCAGGGTTCGAATCCCTGACGGCCCACCA
>JASJXV010000144.1 GCA_030123805.1 Gammaproteobacteria bacterium | reverse complement strand
AGTGTTACCAAATCTCCCACCTACAGTAACAAATCGTAACAGGTAACATAAACCCCTTTACAGTCGCCCTGCTAACTTATTGATTTTCATAAGATCGCGAAGTGGCATGCATAGTGCATTCTGTATAGCAGCTAGCAATAATAATAACAAGCTAGCACATACCACATATAACAATAATAGAAATTGGTATGTCAGCATTTGGATTTAAGGCTTTATTAGTGACACTCACACAGGGATAATGCTCGCGTCGCATAAGAAGACTACAAAAGTAGCGGATTGACGGGACTTTGACCAGGGAAGGACAGATCTTGTCACTCTTACTAATCCAAAGTTTTGCTGAATACTGTGCCGGGTAACTAATAACAAAAAATACTGGTGCAGGTTAAAATAACAAAACTTGGTAATAACAAAAAAAATCGAAAGAGCTATTTTTATAGCTCTTTTCTTTTTTATGGGGCGATAATCTGGAATCAGGTTGTTTGAGAGAAATTAGAGTCCCATCACCCACCCTGCTGCTTGTCGCTCCTTTTTCTATGAGAAGTGGAGCTTTTCTCTGTTAAAATCCAAGATTGTCTTCAACACAAGCTGGACTCTCCATTCCGGTGACACGATTTACTTCAAATTCACATGACCCATTCTATTCAAACTGAACATATCAGCATTAATGCGCTGAAAGTTCTGAAGAGATTGTCAGGCGCCGGTTTTCAGGCGTTTCTGGTCGGTGGTAGCGTGAGAGACCTGCTACTTGGCTTACACCCAAAAGACTTTGATGTGGCTACAGATGCGCATCCAGATGAGGTGCGAGAGCTGTTTCGTAATTCCCGCCATATTGGCAAGCGATTTAAGATTCTGCATATCCGGTTCGGCAGGGAGATTATTGAAGTAGCTACTTTTCGAGCGCATCACGACAGAGAATCCCATGAAGACAATCATGCAGACTCGGGTATGATTCTGCGTGACAACGTTTATGGCAGCTTCGAAGATGATGTCAGTCGACGAGATTTTACGATCAATGCTCTGTACTACCAGCCCGATGAACAGAAAGTGCAGGATCTCACGGGTGGCATTGGTGATCTTGAGAAACGAGTGATTCGATTGATCGGTGATCCCGAAACCAGATATCGTGAAGACCCGGTCAGAATGATCAGAGCGGTGCGCTTCGCAGCCAAACTGAATTTCAGAATTGATCCAGACACAGCAGCGCCTATCAGGTCACTCTCACATCTGCTAAATGATGTTCCTCCCGCAAGGCTTTTCGAAGAGGTTCTAAAATTATTTATGGCGGGTCACGCTGAACAGACGTTCGTCCTGCTAAAAGAGTACCGGCTGCTTGAGTGGCTCTTCCCCGAGACGGTCAGGGCACTCTCACCGGTGGCGGAGCGACTGATCGCACTGGCATTGCGTAGTACGGACGAACGTGTCAGGGATGACAAACCTGTAACACCAGCATTTCTGTTTGCCGCTCTGCTTTGGCCCCAGCTTCAGGCGCAATGTCAATCGCTACAGGCTAACGGCCATAGCCTGCTAGGTGCTTTTCACATAACCTATCCAGCAATAATTAACCACCAGTCATCATTCACCTCACTGCCCAGGCGTTATGCGATACCCATGAAAGAAATCTGGGATCTGCAGTTCCGCCTTCACAGAAGACAAGGTCGAAGGGTCTGGACAACCTTTAACCACAAGAGATTCAGAGCAGCTTACGACTTCCTCCTACTCCGTGAAGCCGCTGGCGATAAGTCCGGTGACCTGGGGCAATGGTGGACCGAGTTTCAGGAACACGATGCGAGTGGTAAGGAAGCCATGATTAAAGAACTGAGCGACAAACCAAAAAAGAAACCCCGAAATTCGAAGCGATCAAAATGAATCGGTTCTTATTACGCGGCAACATAATGAGCTCGGAAAAAATGGCTAAACTCCTTGCCGTTTTTTACAATGCCTTGCATAGTGACGACTCATCGATACCATGATCTGGAGCAAAGGTTGAACGCGGTTTTCGATCAGGACAACATTCCCCGACTCATCACGGTGGAAGGACCAATTGGCGTGGGGAAAACAACCCTCACCAAGCGTTTAGCAGAAACTTTCAACTATGAAACCTTACTGGAGAATTCTGCGAATAATCCATTTCTGGAACGCTTCTACCAAAATAGAAAGCAAGCAGCTCTACAAACACAACTCTTTTTTTTATTTGAACGCGCCAGGCAGATCCAGATGCTCCGGCAAGCGGATATGTTCCAGCCTGTTCGGGTTTCCGATTTCCTCATGGAAAAAGACAGGCTGTTTGCGCAGATTAATCTTGATGCCGATGAGTTGAAACTGTATGACATTATTTATGAGCACCTGGCTATTGACGCACCCGTCCCTGATTTAGTGATCTATTTGCAAGCGCCACCCGATGTTCTTATGGAGCGAATCTTACAGAGAGGTGTTAAGGCTGAACAATCGATAGATAAAGAGTATGTACAACAACTCAGTGCAGCTTATACCGAGTTTTTTCATTACTATGATCAGTCACCACTATTGATAGTCAACGCCACCGAGTTTGATCTGGTTAATGATGAAGACGAATACGAGCAGTTGGTGGGATACCTGGTCAATATTAAAAACGGCCGTCACTACTACAATCCTTCTCCTTCAATTCTTTAAGGGCCCAGTGACATGAGTACTCAATCCAGAAAGCGTCCCGTTACCTTGAATACGCTGGGCAGTTACAAGAAGCAGGGCAAGAAATTTGCCTGTCTTACAGCGTATGATGCGGGTTTTGCTGAAATGGAGTCAAAAGCAGGTATCGAGGTCATACTGGTGGGTGATTCTCTGGGTATGGTGCTGCAGGGACATGACAGTACCTTGCCTGTGACCATGGATGACATGATCTATCATACCAGGTGTGTATCCAGAGGCAATGACATTGCTCTCTTAATGGCAGACCTGCCATTCATGGCCTATGCTTCGGAACCACAAACACTGGAGAATGCTGCTGCACTCATGCAAGTAGGTGCACAGATCGTGAAGCTTGAGGGCGGAGCATGGCTTGCAGAATCGACACGTTTGTTGAGTGAACGAGGGATTCCAGTCTGCGCTCATATGGGATTGACGCCACAATCTATCAATCGTCTTGGAGGTTATCGTGTACAGGGAAGGGATCCCAAGCAGGCTGAAAAGATGATTGCGGAAGCGAAAATTCTGGAAAGTGCCGGTGCCAGCATCCTGCTGCTTGAATGCGTGCCGGTTTATCTGGCCAGGGAAATCACTGAGGCTCTGGCAATACCCGTGATTGGCATCGGTGCTGGCCCCGACACAGATGGTCAGATAATGGTAGTTCACGATATGCTGGGAATCACACCTGCCGATATTAAACTGCCCAAATTTGTAAAAAACTTTCTCCCCGAAAGTACAGCCGGTATTCAGGGTGCACTATCAGCTTATGTTGATGCAGTACAGCAAGGGAAATTCCCAGCACCCGAACATTGCTTTACCTAGCTCCGGCTTGTCGAAGACAATCGGAGCAAGCGGCAGCGGTTTGCAAAGCAAATCGCGAGAGCTAAGCTCCGGCTTGTCGAAGACAATCGGAGCAAGCGGCAGCAGATTGCAAAGCAATTTGCGAGAGCACGGCAGCGGCTTGCGCAGATGTTTGCAAAGCAAACAACGCGAGCCAGGACCCTATTAGAAATGAGAGTTCGCAGAATCTTTTTTTTAAATTGTAGTAATACATTATTAACCACCCAGAGACTAGCTACCAAAATTGGACATTCATCAAAAAATCTCTTCCATCCGTAAGGCAATTTTAAAAATCAGATCTGAACACCAGTCAATCTGCCTGGTGCCAACCATGGGTAACCTCCACGATGGCCATCTAAGCCTGGTAAGACATGCGCAGACACTTGCTGATCAGGTTGTGGTTAGTCTTTTTGTCAATCCCCTGCAATTTGGTCCCGGCGAAGATCTGGATAGTTATCCCAGTACCTTCTCGGAAGATTGTGAGAAACTGACGGCAGCAGGGGTGCATCATTTGTTCACCCCTACTGCAGATGAAATGTATCCCGGCTCAGATAAGGCTGATTGCAGACATACTGAAGTTGTTGTTCCGGGCTTATCCAGGATTTTGTGTGGCGAATCGCGACCGACACATTTTACCGGAGTCACCACAGTCATCAGTATGCTTTTTAACATCATACAACCTGACTCTGCGGTCTTCGGCAAGAAGGACTTCCAGCAACTGGCAATAATCCGCAAGATGGCGAGAGACCTGCAAATGCCCATTGAGATAGTAGGATGTCCCATTGTGCGCGAGAATGACAACCTCGCAATGAGTTCACGCAACAACTATCTGACACCCGGCGAACGAAAAATAGCACCCATCCTGGATCAAACAGTCCGACGTGCCGCGGATGATATCCTGAACGGAAACACTGACTATACACAAGTTTGTATCAATGCAATTAACGAGTTAACCGAAGCGGGTTTTAAATCTGACTACTTCTCTGTCCGTAACGCTTTGACACTGGAAGTGGCTCAACCCAGCGATACTAATCTGGTGATACTCACAGCAGCATGGCTCGGTAGACCGAGGCTGCTGGACAATATTGAAATTACATTGAAGTAGAGTTGCAGCAATGGATATTACGGCCACCAGGATTTGGAAGGATCTTCAACAACATAAAACTGTAATTTCCAGCAAAGTTCTGACCCAGCTGTTCGATGGCGATCCGGGCAGATTCGATTCCTTCTCTCTGGAAGCATGCGGATTGTTTCTGGATTACTCCAGGAACCTGATCACCGATGAAACGTTGGATTTCCTCTTTGAGTTGGCGCAAAAAGCAAGATTGGCTGAGGCACGAAGGGACCTTTTCAGCGGCAAGAGAGTAAACAATACCGAATCCAGACCTGCCATGCACTTCGCCTTGCGCAATCCTGCCGGTGAATCATTTAGTGTCGAAGGTACAGACATAAATTCTTTGGTGCATAAGACCCTGGACGCTATGGCTCAGTGTGCCGACAAAATACGCAACGAGCAGTGGCTGGGTTATTCGGGAAAACCGGTAAAGCAAGTAGTTACGCTGGGGATCGGTGGCTCCTATCTCGGACCCAAAGCTGTTTGGGAAGCGCTCCAGGCCTATCAATCAACTGCATTGAAGATGAGATTCGTTGCCAATGTCGATCCTTCGCATTTGGGCAAGATACTGTCCGCAAGTGCTGCTAAAGAAACGCTCTTTATCATCGTATCCAAGTCATTCAAAACCCATGAAACTCTTGGCAATGCACATATCGCCAGACAATGGTTACTTGACTCTGGCGTGCCGCTACAGTCGATTGCATCACACCTGATAGCCGTCACAGCCAACACAGATGCGGCAAGGGAATTTGGCGTAGAAGAAAGTAATATCTTCCCTATGTGGGACTGGGTTGGAGGTCGGTATTCTCTCTGGTCGGCTGCTGGCTTGCCGTTGGTCATCGGTCTGGGTAAAGATAATTTCAGATCTCTACTGGCAGGCGCCCACGCAATGGACCAGCATTTTGCATCTGCCGATGCGCCAGTCAACATGCCTATCCTGCTTGCGCTTCTGGGTATCTGGTGCAACAACTTTCTTGGCGCGGATTCCCATGCAGTCTTACCTTACAGCCATGCCATGAGAGTAATACCTGCCCACCTGCAACAGCTTGACATGGAGAGTAACGGTAAATCGGTTACGCGGGATGGCAGCCCCGTCAATACCGCGACGTCACCAATTGTCTGGGGTGGTGAAGGCACCAACGGCCAACATGCGTACCACCAACTACTCCATCAGGGCAAACGGCACGTCAGTGTCGATTTTATTCTGCTTTTGAAATCTGATAAGGGATATGAAGAGCAGCATACTCAGTTGATTGCTGATTGTCTTAGTCAGGGCAAAGTCCTTATGACAGGTCATGCAGAAGCCGACATTATCAGGGAACTGACAAATGCAGGGATGAGCGATAAGGAAGCCAAAGAACTTGCGCCACACAAAGTAATCCGAGGCAACAATCCGAGCAATACGATTGTGATGGAACGCATAACACCCGAGACAGTAGGGGCGCTAATTGCCCTCTACGAGCACAAGATTTTCTGCCAGGGCATAATCTGGCAAATTAATTCTTTCGATCAATGGGGCGTGGAACTGGGTAAGGTTATCAGCGAGGAGATTTACCAGCAAATGCAACACCCTGATCAGATTAATCCGCAGAATGATTCCTCAACGAACGGATTGATCGCCAAATATTTCAAGTATAATAAGTTGACTTAATAGACAGGTAAAAAAATGCAGGACGATATCTATTCCGTACCAGAACATTGGAAACAGAATGCGCACATCAATGCTGCACGATACGAAGAGATGTATTCCGCTTCAATAAATGATCCGGATACTTTCTGGGGAACGATAGCAGATGAATTTCTAACCTGGGATAAACGCTGGGACAAGGTGCAGGAAGCGGATTTAACCAAAGGTGAAGTGAGCTGGTTTATCGGTGGTGAACTGAATGCCAGCGTCAACTGTATCGATCGCCATCTGGAAAATCGTGCGGATCAGGTAGCAATAATCTGGGAGGGTGATGATCCAGGCGATGACAAAAAAATAACCTATCAGGAACTCCACGAGGAGGTATCCCGGCTTGGCAATTTGCTCCGGGAAAGGGGTGTAAAAAAAGGTGACCGGGTCTGTATCTATATGCCGATGATTCCGGAAGCTGCATATGCCATGTTGGCTTGCGCAAGAATCGGCGCAATCCATTCTGTTGTATTCGGGGGATTCTCAGCACAGGCACTTCAGGACCGAATCCTGGATTCAGATTGCCGAATCGTGATTACTGCCAATGAAGGTGTCAGGGGCGGCAAACCTGTTCCACTCAAAAAAAATACTGACACCGCTATCGCGAAATGTCCCAATGTGCATTCGGTGATCGTGGTAAAGCGGACAGAAAATGAAGTGCCCTGGGATAGCAGTCGCGACATCTGGTACCACGAAGGTACACAATCCCAAACCAGTGACTGCGCACCCGAATCCATGTCCAGCGAAGATCCACTGTTTATCCTGTATACATCAGGTTCAACGGGGAAACCCAAAGGCGTCCTGCATACCACTGGTGGCTATCTACTTCAAGCAGCTATGACCCACAAGTATGTCTTCGACTATCACGAGGGTGACGTCTACTGGTGCACTGCCGATGTTGGATGGGTCACCGGACACTCCTATATTGTTTACGGTCCCCTCGCAAACGGCGCCATCACATTGATGTTTGAAGGTATTCCGACCTACCCCACTGCATCGAGATGCTGGCAAATAGTCGATAAGCACAATGTCAATATTTTCTACACTGCACCCACAGCCATTCGGGCGCTAATGGCGCAAGGTGATGAGTATGTGACGCAGACTTCCAGAGAGTCCCTCAAGTTACTGGGTACTGTTGGGGAACCTATCAATCCCGAGGCATGGTCCTGGTATTACGAAGTTGTTGGTAATAGCAGGTGTCCTGTAGTCGACACCTGGTGGCAGACCGAAACAGGGGGCATCATGATAACGCCCTTACCCGGCGCGACTGATCTAAAACCCGGCTCCGCCACCAAGCCTTTTTTTGGTGTCAGTCTTGCAATAATGGATTCAGAAGGCAACGAGCTGGAAGGAGCCGCCGCTGGTAATCTGGCGATCACCAATAGTTGGCCAGGACAGATCCGCACTATATTTGGTGATCATAAACGCTGTGTCGATACCTATTATTCAACTTACCAGGGCTACTATTTTACCGGCGATGGAGCAAGGCGGGATGAGGATGGCTATTACTGGATTACCGGCCGCGTGGATGATGTCATCAATGTTTCCGGTCACAGAATGGGAACGGCTGAGGTCGAAAGTGCGCTGGTCTTGCACGACGCTGTGGCCGAAGCCGCCGTGGTTGGATTTCCCCACGATATTAAGGGGCAAGGCATCTACGCATACGTTACTCTGATGCATGATGTGGAGGAATCTGATGAATTAAGGGGCAAACTGAGTGATCTGGTTCGATCAGAAATTGGTGCTATTGCCAAACCCGATGTCATTCAATGGGCGCCGGGTTTACCTAAAACCAGATCGGGTAAAATCATGCGCAGAATATTGCGCAAGATCGCCGCAAATGAGATAGACGAATTGGGAGACACAAGCACCCTGGCTGATCCATCAGTAATAGAAGATCTGATAAAGAACAGATAGTTGAAATTTGATGGAATCAAATTTCAACGGCGGCAGCGTTTTGCG
>JASJXV010000143.1 GCA_030123805.1 Gammaproteobacteria bacterium | reverse complement strand
AGCTTCGGATATCGAGTTAATCGTCAACGCGAAGACCGGCCGGTTGGTAACCATGACTTTATTGAAAAGCTGGAACCGGACACCGTTTCAGGCAGGGCAAGCCAAGGCCAACGGTGGATAATTAAGTAAATTGACCTCAAAATTAAACGGAACTCGGGTCCGCGGAGGGTCCCAATATATGCGTAAAATAGGGCGCAACGCTCCCTGCCCCTGTGGGAGTGGGAAAAAATACAAGAAATGCTGCCTGAAGAGTGCGACCGCTTCTCTTGGCAGCCTCGGTTGGCGAAAACTGCGCCGGGCCGAAGAAGACATTTCTGCAAAATTGGCGCGACAGCTGTCCAAGTATTACGGCGAGGATGCATTTTCCAAGGCTTTGGATGCATTTGTCATCTATACTAACGATCCCGATGATGAGGGGCTTGAGATTGATCTTGAAGCCTTCTTCCCTCCCTGGTTTTTGTACAACTGGATACCTCACAATGATGGCGTTGACGAGTCAGAACACATTCCTGAGATGCCGATCGCCAGATATTGTCTGCAGAAGGAAGGCTCGCAATTTACTGCTTATGAGCAGCGCTTCATCATGGAAGCCTGCTCCCAGCCATTCAGTTTCTTCATGGTGACAGATGTTGTACCGGGTAAAAGTGTATCACTCAGGGATCTGATAATAGAGCGCGAAATCACTGTTCATGAGCGGATAGCATCAACTACCTTGGAAAAAGGGTCGATCATTTTCACCCGCGTGCTCAAGCTGGATGAAGACGCCATCATGGTGGGTTGCGCAAGTACTGTCATTCCTGCTTCATTTGTCAATGAATTTATTGCTATACGCGAACACATACAATCGGTTTCAGGCGGGCATCCTGACCAGGACCTGCTGCATAAATATGACTATGATTTTCGTCAAAGATATTTCGATATTCGCGATGATTTGTTCAACCCCACTCTGCCACAACTGGCGAATACCGATGGTGATCCTCTGCAGCCAACCAAACTGTACTACTCCCTGGGATGTTCCCCACAGGAAGCACTGGAAGCACTGGCAACTTTATCTTTGGCCCCTGATGCTGAGGAGCTTCAGGCTGAAGGCATTTGCAACAAAACCGGTGAACTGGTTCGCATTGAGTTCCCCTGGTTGAAGAAAGGTAACCAGCAACACAACTGGGACAACACCGTGATGGGGCACATAGTCATTGACAACGCGCAATTGACTATCGATGTGAATTCCCAACAAAGGGCAGACGCTATCAAACGTAAAATTACCCGCCGTCTGGGTAAGCGCGCCACCTATCAAAACGCAGTGATTGAATCAATCGAAAAAATGCTTGAAGAGCATGAAAATGGAACCCGGGAGTCAGCACCCACTGATGCGCTGACGAATGAAGAATTGCAAAACCTGCCGGAAGTGCAACAATACCTCCAGGAAATGTCAGTCCAGCACTGGCGAACCTGGCTGGATACAACCCTGCCCGCCCTTAACGGAGAAACTCCACGCGAGGCAGCGAAACACCCAACCGGCAGGGAACGACTGGAAGCATTGCTGCTCTCTTTTGAACACTACAACCAGGGTCCTGAACTATTCAGACCCAATGTTAATACATTGAGGGAATCACTCGGGTTGGTGAGTTCATAGCATAGGGAGGTTGGGGTCCTTGGGAGTGTGAAATGTAAGACCTGACCCCAACCTCGGACCGGACCCCAACCTCGGACCGGACCCCAACCTCGGACCCCAACCTCGGACCCCAACCTCGTGACCCCAACTCCAGTAAACTGTCCCCAAAATTACTCTGCTGGATGTTGCGAAATCGGGAGGACAATTTCCACAGTCGTGCCGATTCCCAACTCACTGGTGATCTGGATATTGCCACCATGCGCTTTCACGATGCCATAGGATACTGCAAGCCCAAGCCCGGTGCCGGTACCCACGGATTTGGTGGTAAAAAAAGGTTCAAACAAATGTGCCATGTCTTCCGGGTCAATGCCGCGGCCGGTATCGGTGATGGTGATGGACACCTGATCGCCAATATGCCTGGTATCTATGGTGATCAATCCGGAGGCTTCAATGGACTGCGCTGCATTCACAATCACATTCATGATCACCTGGTTTATTTGTGAGGGGATACACTCAACCAGGGGTAAATCTCCATAATTCTTTTGAACCGATGCACGATACCTGATTTCATTGTTCGCGATGTTTATGGTGCTATCTATACCTGCATGTAAATCGACAATCTCCCATTCCGTTTCCGCAACATGAGAAAACTTCTGCAGATCTCTAATGATTGTTATTACTCTGGAGATACCCTCGCTGGTTTCAATCATTAAGGCGGGAATATCGGCTTCAAGATAATCCAATTCTGTCGCCGACAGTTGTGCCTTCAAATCTGCAATCAGGGCGGGTTTTTTGCCCGCATTTTGTCCTTCCTCAGTCAGGAAATCCAATGCTTTTCTGGCTGATGAAGCGAGCGCTAATAACGATGCAAAATACTCTTCAAGAACTGACAAATTTGATTTGATAAATCCGATAGGGTTATTTATCTCGTGCGCGATGCCTGCAACCAGTAGCCCAATGGCTGCCATTTTCTCCGATTGAATCAGTTGCGAGTGGGTAGCCTTCAGTTTGGTATTTGATTCAGTGAGCTCTTCGTTGCGTGCGCGAAGTTCAGATTCCAGCTTTCTGCGCTTTTCAATTTCCTCTATTAGCTTATGCTGAGTCTGTGTCAGTAATTCCTCATGCTGGATTCTGTTATTGGAACGGGTTTCGTCTGGCATCTGTAAGCCTGGCCTAATGAAGGGAATCAAGTAGCTCCTGGCTACTTTGAACCTGTGCATAAATCGGGAAAATGTTACTGCAAAAAAACTCCTGTTCGATCGAAGTCCGCCCGGCGGTGCAATCCGATAAAATCGTTACATTGAGCCCCTGGTCATACGCATAGCGAGCGGAAGAATCGATGCAAACAGAAGTGACCACACCGGCAAACACCACATGTGTTACCTCTCTGGCTTCGAGCAGATGCTGTAATTCGGTTCCATAGAACGCATTCAAACCACGTTTACCCCTCACTTCGGTTATTCTGTCGCCGAAACCAAGGATCTCCGGTGACACTTTCGACCCTGGCTCACCTTCCCGAAAGGCTTTCACGTCTTTAATCGCTTTCAATATTCCGGTGGCATCAGTTAATTCACTGTAATCCGGTGTAAACACGATTGGCGTGATAAATATCGGCATGGCCGTTGCTTCAACTGCTCGCAGTAAATGGACGGTATTGATCATCACCTCCCCGGGCGTGGGTGAGCCATCCAATACATCTTTGAGTATGCCGTCTGCGGCAAAGTAATCATTCTGATAGCCTATCAGAATCAAGGCTGTATGTTCGGCTCTCACGTGCGTCCTCCTTCAATCTGGTGGGCTGCCCGCTGGACCCACAGCGTATTTACAGAACAAATAGATGCCACTATAAACAACACATCAGTGTGGTGCTTCTGCTTTTCGTTCAATTAGCAGCACCGCAATGTCATCGCTGATGTGCAATGTGTTCCGCCACCCCTCCAGCACTTGTTTGAGTAAAGTGATATTGTCGTCTCTGCAGGTGTCTAACAGCTCTAACAGGTTGTCATCCTCTTCAGCAGCCATGCCATCTGAAAACACAATCAGCTTATCCCCTGCGACCATGGTCAGCTCGACATTGGTATATGCCGGATCCTTAACCACGCCAATGGGTTTGCCCGAATCCTCAGCAAACATTCGCGGTCTGCCTATTAGTATGGGATTTGGATAGCCTGCCCGGGACATGATCAACTCCCCACTGTTGATATCCAGGCAACCACATATGAGCCGGACATAACGCTCGGGGTCATGCAGGAATGGATAATCTCTATTCGTATCGAGTAGCAGTTGTGCGGGATCCGCATAGTTCGCCTGCGCCAGCCTTCCATGCAAGGAAAAGGCTTGCATCGTTGCCGAGAGACCACTGCCAGACACATCGAATTGATAAAAACACAGCTTGTCATCGACCCGGTGATATCCAAGTCCATCGCCACCGAGACTGTCGCTGCTATGGAAGATATAATCACAACTCACTGTATCGGAGTTAAAAGCTTCTGGAAGGAGAAAGCGCTGCAGCATCTTTGTATCGTTTGTTAACTCTTCGTTCTCCACACCTGCAGCCTGACGCTTTCGTTGGTACTCGTTTTCAGCCATCATTTGAACAGTTTTTGTTTTAAACTCCTGAGGATCCCAGGGCTTGGGGAAGAAGTGCTCAATCTGACATTGATCGATCGCGTCTGCCAGGTCCGTTAACTCAGCATGACCGCTCAGCAGCGCCTGGGAAGTCCGGGGAAAGATTTCCGCGGCAATAGACAGAAATTCAATACCATTCATCCCGGGCATCTTCAGATCTGAAATCACCAGATTAAAGTCGGTGGTACGCATTTTTTGCAAAGCTTCCCGGGGGTCTTTTGCGCCAACCACGGTCAAGCCTTCACTGCGCAGGAGGCGCTTAAGGGCCTGGATAATGCTGGTGTCATCATCGACTATCAGGAGTTTAGCAGCGCCGGGGTTTACCATGCTCTCATCCTCACTTGGTGCTTTCAGGGTGTATCAGCAGTCATCATGATATCGTAATAGCAAGTGTGAGCACCGAAAGAACAGCAAACACTACTACATCCGTTGGAAAATCAGCGTGGTTGATTATGTTGAACATACCTTGCTCTTCGTCCGGTAATGGTATGATCGTCCTCACGCCTCGTATTTATACTATTCTATTGACCAGATGTCATTCAATGATCATGCCAATTCCAGAATCCGGTATAACTTAAATAAAAACAATTGGTTAAGATGTTGCTGCCATGCGATCAGCCCTGGCAACTCGCGACAATTCTGCTACTAAAGCGAGGAAAAGTGGCAACATGTGACCAATACTGAACTAATTGGCAACGGGAATTTTGGGACATAATTTTGGGGCCAAAGGTGGATAATTAAGTAAACTGTCCCCAAAATCAGCCAGAGTTAGTCCTTTAGGTTATTAGCTTGTTGCGGTTTGTACTACATGAAATACGCGGTATTTGGTATAGTGCCCCCTTAATCTACGCGGGTATTTACACCTAATGACCGACTATCACCTTACTCATTTAAAGCAGCTTGAAGCCGAGAGTATTCATATTCTTCGGGAGGTTGCGGCTGAGTTCGATAAGCCGGTGATGTTGTATTCGGTGGGTAAGGATTCTTCTGTGATGCTGCATCTGGCGATGAAGGCGTTTGCTCCGGGTAAATTGCCGTTTCCACTGATGCATGTGGATACGACATGGAAGTTTAAGGAGATGATTAAGTTCCGGGATGAATATACTAAAAAGTTGGGTGTGGATCTGATTGTTTATATCAATCAGGAAGGAGTGGATGCCGGGATTGGGCCTTTTACGCACGGCAGTGCCAAGCATACGGATGTGATGAAAACTCAAGGATTGAAACAGGCGTTGGATAAGTATGAGTTCAATGCGGTGTTTGGTGGTGCGCGCCGGGATGAGGAGAAGTCACGAGCCAAGGAGCGCGTATATTCATTCCGGGATAAGAATCATCGTTGGGATCCCAAGAATCAACGGCCTGAGCTTTGGAATATTTATAATTCTGAACTGAACAAGGGCGAGGAAATTCGGGTATTTCCGTTGTCGAACTGGACCGAACTGGATATCTGGCAGTATATACATCTTGAGGGTATTCCGATTGTGTCACTCTATCTTGCTGCGGAACGACCGATTGTCTGGCGGGATGGGATTATGGTGTTGGTGGATGACGATCGGCTGCCGTTGGAGCCCGGGGAAGAGCCGGAGATGAAGATGGTGCGGTTCAGGACGTTGGGGTGTTATCCGTTGACGGGGGCGGTGGAGAGTAAGGCGACTACGTTGCCGGAGGTGATTCAGGAGATGTTGTTGGCCACGACTTCGGAAAGGCAGGGACGGTTGATTGATAGCGATAGTTCCGGGTCGATGGAGAAGAAGAAGATTGAGGGGTATTTTTGATTTGGTTGTTGGGGTGCTTTGTTGGATTATTCGTAGGTTGGATTAGCGCAGCGTAATCCAACGAAGCACCCCAACACGCGAATAGCCCAACCCACAAATTTGGTAACTTGAAATTGTATTTTTATGTCACATAAGTCAGATCTAATCGCGACCAACATCGATGAATACCTGAAGCAGCAGGAGCATAAGGAGCTGCTGCGGTTTTTGACGTGTGGGAGTGTGGATGACGGCAAGAGTACGCTGATCGGGCGGCTGTTGCATGATTCGAAGTTGATTTATGAGGATCAACTGGAGGCGGTGAAGGCGGATTCTGTGAAGTCCGGGACGGTTGAGGGGGGGATGGACCTGGCTCTGCTGGTTGACGGCTTACAGGCGGAGCGGGAGCAAGGCATTACGATTGATGTGGCTTACCGGTATTTCTCGACTGCCAAGCGCAAGTATATTATTGCGGATACGCCGGGGCATGAGCAGTACACGCGGAATATGGCGACGGGGGCGTCTAATTGCGACCTGGCCATTATTCTGGTGGATGCCCGGAACGGGGTATTGACCCAAACCAAACGGCATACCTTTATCGCTACTTTGCTTGGCATCAAGCACGTGATTGTTGCGATCAACAAGATGGATCTGGTGGATTATTCGGAAGAGGTGTATCAGAAGATTAAAAGTGACTATGAAGCCTTTTCTGTAAAACTGGACATCCATGATCTGCGGTATCTGCCCTTATCAGCTTTGATCGGGGATAACGTGGTCAACGAAAGTGAGAAGATGCCCTGGTACCAGGGCGCCCCTCTGATGAGTATGCTGGAAAACATACAGATCTCATCGGATCGTAATCTGGATGACTTTCGGTTTCCGGTGCAGTATGTGAATCGGCCCAATCCGGACTTCAGGGGATATTGTGGCACGGTGGCATCGGGCATCGTCAAGAAAGGCGACAATATCCTGGTGCTGCCTTCTCGCAAGACCAGTCGGGTCAAATCCATCTTTACCTATGACGGGGAACTCGAAGAAGCCTTTCCGCCACAGGCCATTACGTTAACGCTGACCGATGAGATCGATATCAGTCGTGGGGATATGCTGGTTAATGTGGACAACCTGCCGGCCCTGTCCGACAAGTTCGATGCCCATGTGGTCTGGATGTCGGAGCAACCACTGTTGCCGGGCAAGCAATACATCATCAAGCAGGCGACGCGCAAAATTACCGGCAACATCTCCACCATACGCTACAAAATTAACGTCAATACACTGGAACAGGAATCAACTCCGGTGTTGAAGCTGAATGAGATTGCCCGGTGTGAGGTTAGCGTTTCGCAATCCATTGCCTTTGATCCTTACAAAACCAATCGACAAACCGGTTCATTTATCATTATCGACCGCATGACTAATTTTACTGTCGGCGCCGGGATGATTATTGGCGCCAGCAGTAAAACTGCGGTGGGTAGTTGGGATGAGGTCTCGCGCAGCGACCTGCTGAGTTCAACAGACAGTCGCGTGAGTGCTGCAGAACGACAGGCGCGGTTCGGGCAGATACCCAGAGTGCTGCTGCTGACCGGATTAACCGGTTCTGGTAAAAGCACGATTGCCTATGCCCTGGAAAGACGCCTGTTTGATATGGGTAGAGCCGCCACCGTGCTGGATGGCCAGAATATGCGCCTGGGGCCAAGCCGCGATCTGGGCTTTGATGCAGACGCCCGATCTGAAAATTTGCGCCGCACGATTGAGATTGCAAAGCTGATGAATCGCGCCGGATTGATTGTGATCTGTGCATTTGTCGCGCCGAGTGAAGAAGTGCGGCAAAAAGCCAAGGAAAGTGTCGGCAATGACCTGTTGTTAGTGCATGTGAATGCGCCTCTTGAGATTTGTCAGGAAAGGGATCAGAGCGGGGTCTATCAGGCGGTGGAAAAGGAGGGTCTGGATACGATTCCGGGCGTTTCCTATCCTTATGATGTGCCAAAGAACCCCGATATTGTGTTGCAGACGGATAAGCTTTCTGTGGAAGAAAGTGTTAATTCCTTGATTGCCTTGCTGGTGGAGAAGGATACGTTTGATTTGGGGGTTTCGGCTTCGCTTGGGTATTTGTAGCGGCGGATTGGGTATGGGCGGCGGATTACGTAACAGCGGCGGATTGTGGTTAAACGTCGGATTGGGTATGGGCGGCGGATTTCGTAACAGGGTCGGATTGTGCTTAAACGTCGGATTGGGTATGGGCCTCGGGTTTCGTAACAGAGTTAAACGTTGGGTTACACTTTGC
>JASJXV010000142.1 GCA_030123805.1 Gammaproteobacteria bacterium | reverse complement strand
TGTTGACGTAGACTATTGCACACAATAATCCTTTGTCACTTATTTTACCCGGCGGGTTATGACTGATGGCTATCCAAACAAAGATTCTACGGTTGTGTGGGATCCTGTCGGTCAGGAGGTGTTGCCCGAGAAAAACGCCACAGCGCAGATGGCAAGTAGGGAGTATTGATTGGCAGCAGCATGAGTATTATGCTGCATGCTTTGCATCAAGGGAGGAAATATGCCAGAAACAACAGCGGCTCCATTACCAGTTGTTGACTATTTGAAATTACCGGCGGACGGTGAGCCTTATCTTGAAGGACACCAATGCGGTGAGTGCCGTGCCATATTCCTGGGTGAGCGAAGTATCTGCAGTAAATGTGGCACAAGAGATAAGATTAAGGCAATAAAGCTGTCCAACAAAGGCAAGCTGTATGTGTACAGCATCGTGCACAGATCCTTTCCGGGAATCGAGGTTCCGTATATCTCTGCCATAGTCGATCTTGAAGGTGGCGGTACAGTCAAGGGAAATCTGATCAATATAGAACCTGACCCGGAGAAACTTGCATTCGATATGCCAGTAGACGTTGTGTATAAGGATGCTCTGGGTAGAAAAGACGCCGACGGTAATAGCTATATCAGCTATTTCTTTCAACCAGCTAACTAATTTTCAGGAAATATCAGGAGATCGAAGATGAGTGATGTGTATGTAATGGGCGTGGACATGATTAAATTTGGCCGGTTTCCGGAAAAAACGGTACCGCAACTGGGCGCCACTGCGGCACTGATGGCCATGGATGATGCTGGCTTGACCATACAGGATATGCAAGCGCTGTATTGCGGAAATTTGGGGCAGGCTTCAGGTATGGTCGGCCAGAGGATATTACGGGAAATTGGCCAGACAGGTATCAGCGTGGTCAATTGTGCAAATGCCTGCGCAACAGGAGCAACAGCGTTTCGAGAAGCCTGGATGTCAATTAAAGCGGGTATCTATGACGTGGTATTGGCAGTGGGTGTTGAACAGATGGGAAGAGGACTATTGGGCGGTGGCGGTGGAGGAAAAGGCATCCCCACTGAAGGCTTGCTGGGATCGGGCACTATGCCTGCAGTTTTTGCTGAAGCAGGTATGGAGCATTCCAGGAAGTACGGCACCACTTTTGAACAGTTCGCCAGGGTCTCGGTCAAAAACCACCATCACTCAACCATGAACCCGAAGGCGATGTATCAGATCGAAACACCGCTGGACACAGTGATGAATGCCGAAATGATCTCCTATCCAAATACCAAGCTGATGTGCTCCGTGAATGTCGACGGCGCTGCTGCAGCAGTTCTGGTATCCGAGAAGAAAGCCAAGGAGATGGGTATGGGCAGAGCCGTGAGAGTCCGGGCGTCCGTTTTGACCAGTGATCCATTTACGGATCGTGATCTGATAATGCCGGATGTCAACGAGTGCACCCGGCGGGCGGTCGCCCAGGCCTATGAAATGGCTGGTATCGGCGCCGAAGATGTGGATCTGGTAGAGCTCCACGACTGTTTCGCCACGGCTGAAATCCTGCACTATGAAAACCTGGGTCTATGCAAGGAAGGTGAAGCCGGTAGGATGATTGATGAAGGTGAAGTAGCCCTGGGTGGCAGGGTGCCTGTTAATGTATCCGGTGGCTTGCTGTCCAAAGGTCATCCCCTGGGCGCCACAGGCATTGCCAACATTTACGAAGTCAGTACTCACCTGCGTGAAGAGGCAGGTGATCGGCAGGTCGAAGGTGCTAAAATCGGCATGACCCATGTAATTGGTCTGGGTAGCGCATGCGGAATCCATATTCTTGAAAAAGTGGCTTGATCGGGTGATGCTGGGTAGATGCGGATAGGAGTCGTTAGCGATACCCACAATAACCTGCCCAATGTTCGGAAAATTGTCGCACTGTTTAATGAGGCTGGGGTTGATCGTGTTGTGCACACGGGCGATATCACCCAGCCGAAGGTGCTGCATGCATTCAGTCAACTGAATGCTCCCATGGTAGGTGTATTTGGTAATAACGATCATGATCCGGAGAGACTGGCCAGTATAGCCAGGTCCCTTGGGTTTGATTTTTTCCACCCGCCTTTGGAGTTAAATTGGCATAACAGAAAGATACTCGTGGTGCATGACCCCAGGGAATTTGAAGGGGTACTGGACGCCACCTTTCACGTGGCTCTGCATGGCCATACCCATTTGCATACTCACTACGAGAGTGATGCGGGAGTCCTGTTTAATCCCGGTGAGTGTGCCGGTACGATGGCGGGATACAACAGGATTGGTGTTGTCGATCTTGAAACACTAAAAGCAGAGATATTGTATTTTTAGACCATCGCAACCGTCACAAAAGTAAAGGGGTCAAGTCTTGATATAATACCTTTACGCGGCAAGAAATCAGATACATAAAGTATTATATCAAGACTTGACCCCTTCTCCTTGACCCCTTCTCCATGCTTCCCAATATATAGTGCCTACTCAGGGATGCCCTTCATATCTATTGGTGCATAATAGTGTTTCTCTCCCAGGGCCTCTACTCTGGCCCAGAATTCAGCACCCATAGATTTGCCCACTGCCTCCAGATCTGCGGTCTGACGCCAAATACTCCAGGACTCGGGATGGAGATCACTGGCTTTGTACATTAGCGCAAGTCCTTCTGTCTCTCTTTCATCGGCATAGAGATACAGGCCTAATCTGAACCAGGCATCCGCCATTGCAGCGTCATTGGACAAACCCGGTACCCTGCCTCGAGCCTGCTCAGGAGAGTAAATGTGCTCGGATTGCTCGCCATTACTGACCCAGTCCCGAATGGCATCGAGGTATAACTGTCTGGTTTGCCTGGCTTTTTGCATCTCTGCATCGGGCATGGTGAAGGTTTTCAGGTTCATCTTTCGAAATCCTTCAGTTGCACCTGCTGTCTCGGTGGGACGGACTATCTTTCCCCGTTCATCAATCCAGACTGCCTGGGGAACATTTATCATGTTATACAGAGCAGCGACATTGTGGTCCACATCAATCAGGCATGGGTACTCCGGATTTGCCTGTTCTATCCATTCTGAAGCAGCTTCGTTGCCGCGGCTCTCGAGAGCCACAGCGATAACGATGAAATTCGAGTCCTTAAGTTCTGCATACAATGTCTGCCACACGGGCAGATCTGTACGGCATCCTCACCAGGAAGCCCAGCTCACCAGGAGTATTTTTTTCCCTGCATAATCCGAGAGGCTGTGCATCATTCCCGATAAATCCGGCAGGCTGAAGTCCGGAGCATCCAGAGAGACCAGGCGATTGTTTCGGATATCAATGCTGTCATCCAGAAACCATTCGTCTTTGGAATTGCTGGATACCAGGGGACTGTTGGTAAGTTCTGCGAAAGCCGTTAGATTAATACAGTCTGAGTCAATGAAAATTTCTTCCTGATTGGGTGGTATGGGGATGCAATTGTCGCCCCGGCAGAATCCTTGCGGCTGTAGAGTAAATCCGGAAACGATTTGGAAATCCCCGCGTTCTACCCATAGTTCATGATCTTCGAAGTTGGCTGATACTTTATGTGCCCGTTCTCTGTTGATAATGATTGTCATAGCCGCTCCATCTTCTTTTTTTTAACAGTGCCAACAGGTTAGGGCCGTCCTGAGTCGGAGCGTGCATGGTTGCTCCGGTTTTTCGGTTTCTTTTATACTCCGATAGTTGTCCTATTGCCACTCTTGTCTGTGTAGCGCGAGACACCGGCTGGCTGGAATCTTATAGCAGCGTAACCGGGGTCAGGAGGGGTTCAGCGTTCGCAGGATAGCCGCCTGGATTTTCGAGCTGGATGGCAGCACCGCCTTCTCCAGTACCGGGCTGTAAGGGACAGGAAGGTCCGGATTCCCGACTCGCAGAACCGGGCTCTTCATATCGCTGAAGCATCTTTCCATTACTTGAAACCCGATCTCTGCGCCGACACCACAGCGCATGGTATCTTCGTCCACGACAACCAGACGACCGGTGCGACGCACGGATTGAACGATGGTGTCCAAATCCAGCGGTTCCAGTGTTCTCGGATCAATAACCTCAACGCTAACATCTTCTTCTGCCAGTGACTGGGCCGCATTGAGTGCCAGCGATACCATATAGGATGTCGCTACCACGGTTACATCGTTACCGGCACGCCGTACCTCAGCCTTACCGAAGGGGACAAGGTAATCGTCTTCAGGAACTTCACCCTCTGTACCGCCAAGCAGCTTATGGGTAAAGAACAGCACCGGATTGTCATCTCTGATTGCCGATTTCATCAATCCCTTTGCATCATAAGGTGTGGTCGGCACAACTATCTTTAAACCGGGAGCATGCATATAAAATCCCACAGGTGATTGGGAATGCTCAGCTGCTCCACCGACATAACCGCCGATTGTTTGCATAAATACGATCGGCAGCATCATACCGTTGTTAGCGCCATGCATGTAGCGCCATTTGCCTGCTTTGGAAATGATTTCGTCCAACGCGCAGAAAGCGAAATCAGCAAGATGCAGTTCTGCAACGGGTCGCATGCCTGCCAGTGCAGCGCCCACGCAGGAACCGGCGATCAAGGGTTCATCCATGGGAGCTGTCCGCACCCGCTGCGAACCGAATTCATCATGCAATCCCCCGGTCAAACTGTTGGGCGCGACAGCCCGAAGGCCGATGCCCTGGATATATACATTGGGGTCTCTTTGCATCTCTTCACGGAGCGCTTCATTAACAGCACGGGTTAGAGTGATTTTCTTCATCGTCAGGCGTAAAGGTCCTGGTAGGCGTCTTCAGGATTCGGAAATGGACTTTCCTCAGCGAATCTAACGGCTGAATCCATTTCGATGCGGGCTTCCTGGTCAATAGAAGCAATAAGTTGCTCCGATAACAGGTCCATCTCGAGAAGTTGGCGACGCAGACGTTCAATTGGGTCCCGCTGCTTCCAGGCCATTATCTCCTCAGGATCGCGCAGATCTTTTGCGCCGATTGCAAATGCACCCACACGGTAGGTTTTCAGTTCAATCAAGGTTGGACCCGCACCCTTTCGCGCTCTCGTTATCGCTTCTCCTGCTACTGCATAGACAGTGAGTGGATCGTTCCCGTCTATGGATATGCCCGGTATACCATATGCCGCAGCCATGTCAGAGGCCGCCTTGAAAGTAGTGAAATCAGCTGAGGGAATTGCTCCTGCGTAGCCATTATTTTCACATATCCAGACGATTGGCAGTTTCCAGAGAGCCGATGTATTCAAGGCAGAATGGGTCGTGCCGCGATTACTGGTGCCATCTCCAAACAGCGATATGACTACCTGATCACCGCCGCGGATCTGGATAGCTGTGGCCATTCCCACAGCGATGGGTGCATGACTGCCAATGGCGCCACTCTTGCCCATTACACCGTGTTCCAGATCTGCTATATGTCGACCGCCCTTGCCCTTGCAGTAGCCGGTGCTTTTACCAAACAGTTCCGCCAACAGTCTGGATGGCTCGCTGCCACGGGAAATGAAACTGTATGCCCCGCGGTGGGTGTAGGTCATATGGTCATCGGATCTGAGTTGACAAAGGGCCGCCATGGTGCCCTCCTGGCCAATACCACTCATCCAGGAGCATGGCACATGACCTTTCTGCACTTGCTCGGCAACCATCTCTTCAAATGCACGCGATCGTACCATCATCTTGTACAGTCCGAGCATTTGCTCTGTAGAAGGTTTCAAGAAAGCACCTCACTGCATAAATAGAAACCGGTTGAGAATAGAGTATAGCAATGGAATCGCTAGCTGGTTAACTGAGCCAGATCAATTTCCGGACATTGAATTTGGTAATATCGGGATGAAAGGATAAAACGTGGTGCTGCTGAGCCCCGTCATTCCTCAAGATCCACCTGAAGAGATTCGAGAGCACGCACAACCATCCCGTAGTACCCGATGCATACTGTTAGTTCGACTATTTCTTGTGCACTGAAATGGCGGCGCAGGTCAGCGAATGTCTCATCGGAGGCACGGATATCGATTGCCACCTCATCCGTGTATTTCAGCACTGTTTGCTCAACCTCATTAAAATGGCTGGAATCTTGCCAGTTCGCGACATCATTCACCTGTGCTTGGCTTAACCCGGCAGTTAGACCAATCGCACGATGGGCGGTCAATTCATAAGCTGAATTTGCCAACTCGCCCACCCTGATAATGGCCAGTTCACGCAAGTCATCTGCCAGTTTGCCCTTTCTCAGCAGCGTCGTACCTAATCGGCTCCAATCCCTGACTATCCTGGGACTATGGGCAAGTGCTTTGAACAAATTAAGAATTCTACCGCTTGAATCCTCCTGTTTCTGAAACAATTCTTTTGCGATCGGATCAACTTCGTTCTTTTCCAGTAATTTTATACGCGCCATCAGCACTCCTTTTGCATAATCAACAATAGATAAAAGTAGGTCTAATCGTTTGTGTCATCGTCAGACCCTATCTTATCTGTAGCACAAACACCAGTCGGGAATTTGTAAGCTTTCCGGCACGGCTCGATAGACTCCCGATGTAAATATTTGCATCCGAGACCGGCGGTCTCCTTGCAGAAGGGTGTAAAATCCCGTGGTATGATTATTACTGCCAACCAACCTGTTTTTCTGCCCTGGTCTGGATTTTTCAGCAAAGCAAATCGGGTCGATGCGATGGTTTTACTGGATGTGGTTCAATATCCACAGGGTCGAAGCTGGATGGCGCGTAATCGGTTCAAATCGGATAAAGGGGAGATGTGGTTAACTGTACCCGTGATGAAGAGGGGTCGTGGTAAGCAGATAATCCGTGATGTAGAGATCTGTAATGAATCAGACTGGCAGTTCAAGCATGTGCAGGGATTGCGACACCAATACGCCAGGGCGCCCTATCGAGACGATTATCTCCCGATAGTTGAATCAATAATTACCCATAATCACGCCCGCCTGGTTAGTTTGAACCTGGATCTTATACGTTTTCTTTACAACGCCCTGGGAGTGGGGAGCCGTTTAGTGCTGCAGTCCGAGTTGGGCATTACGGGGAAAGGCACAGATCTGCTGGTTTCAATTTGTCAGGCTTTGAATGCTGACAATTATCTGGCTTTGCCGTCTGCTGCGCGTTATCTAGACAGCAGAAAATTTGACTCAAATGGACTGGATCTGAGCTTCGTTCATTTCCGTCCACGTGCTTATCCTCAACTATGGGGGGATTTCCGCTACAATCTTTCAGCCCTGGATCTACTCCTGAATTGTGGTCCAAAGAGTCTGGATATCATTGCCCGGTCCGTATAAAGCCCACAGAATATTGTCTCAATACAGTCCTCTCTACCCTCAATAAACACCCTGTCAACCTGTGCTGATCCCATGCATTGGGGCAAAATTGGTCCTGGTTTGTTGTCTCCTTGCACTTTGAGTCCGCGTGCCGTCATGTTTAAAAATTACATTAAGCAAAGCACCAGGAAAGTCCTCCAAATCCTTGAAATTGCAGTTTCCGAGTTGGCAACTCTCAGACAGAATCTACTTACGCCGGATTTCATACTCTCCGCGTTATTATCCCAGCCTGACTCGGAAGCGGTAAAGATACTGGAACATGTTGTTGATGACGTGTTCGAGACTGTGGCGGGTATAAACGCTCAGATCTCCCGGCAGCATCAAAGTGTGGCGCCTGTACAAGCTTCTCAGATAGTTGCCAGTCAGGAGGTAGACGCAGTCTTCAACATCGCATACAAGGAAGCAACACAACTGGGAGATCAGTATATCTCCACAGGTACTCTGTTTATCGCCATGTTTGATACCCGGGCTGGAACTACCGCAGAATATTTGGGCTCAGTCGGAATCAACCGCAAGCAGGCACGAGCGGTATTAAAAGAGCTTCGCGGTGGACGTATGGTCAACGGTGACGATGCGGAGACACAAGCAGACGCGCTGGCCGAGTACACACGTGACCTGACCGAGCTGGCAAGGAAGGGAGAGCTGGACCCGGTAGTAGGTGGTGAAGCGGAAATGAGCCAGGTAATTCAAACTTTGTCCCGTGGTAAGAAAAATAATCCTGCCTTAATCGGCGAGGCGGGAGTGAGCAAGACGGTCATTGTTGAGGGATTGGCACAGTTGATGGTGGAAGCCAATGTGCCGGATACGCTCCTTAACAAACGCTTGCTATCCCTGGATATGGGGGAGATTGTTGCCGGAGCCAAGATGCGAGGTGAATTCGAGGAACGCCTGAAAGGGGTCCGGGATGCTGTGATCGCTGCTAAAGGTCAGGTCATACTCTTTATTGACGAATTGCATACTGTTGTGGGGGTAGGCGCAGGTGCCGGA
>JASJXV010000036.1 GCA_030123805.1 Gammaproteobacteria bacterium | reverse complement strand
AAACGTTTGGACTCAAGTTGCGATGGCTCTGATGAATCAGCACGAACGAATTCTGTGCCGAGAATTATGCAGCTTGCTGCGTCCATTAGTGCGAGAACATTAAAGTCGCCGTCTACTTCGGTTACAACTGGTGCGTCGTTTAGCTTGAATACTATCCAGGCCTCGTTTACCTGAAATTGACTTGGATCGAACACCGATATGACCTCCTTCTGAAACCTAACATAATAAGTAGTCGCCACTCTTCCGACTATTCATTTCCCTTGATTATTTTCTAAACATATTCAACACCTTACTCTCCGTTCCTCGAATGTGTCCAGACAAACTCTCAATTTATTTTCTCATTTTCCGACTACTCCGGTAAAAACCGGAAATATGGCGAATATCACGCAGAAGTTTTTTTGAATTTCGTAGTGTTTACATTGGCAGAAGGTGCATTTTTTTGTCCATCTTACGGATGATCTTGGTTATTGGCGATCTTCTCACGCTAATGCGCGTAATCACGCACGGACATTTCATCCTTTGGGGATGTTGCACTGAGAGCTATTTCCGTAATAATGATTTCATGGGATCATCACCATTGTTAAACGAACTTCGAGCGGTAATCAGGTTACGTAACTATAGTATACGAACTGAATATGCTTATGTGTCCTGGATTAAACGTTACATATTGTTTCATCACAAAAGGCACCCAAATGAAATGCATGATGCCGAGGTCGTTGCATTTCTGTCTTATCTGGCTGTAAAGCGAAACGTCTCTGCCAGCAACAAAATCAGGCACTTAATGCACTGGTCTTTTTCTATCGTAATGTTATGGCCAACCCACTTGGCGACCTTACTAAAACGGCGCGCGCAAAAAAGCCTATGAGACTACCGGTGGTATTGAGTCGCCAAGAAGTTGCTCGGGTACTCAATGAACTCAAAGGCACTCATCGCTTAATCGGGACAATGCTATACGGCTCAGGTTTACGCGTTACAGAGGCACTACGCCTGCGGGTAAAAGATGTGGATTTTGCGTATAGCTGCCTTTATCAATCTACCTTTCAGAAAGCCATGAGGCGTGCTGTAAATAGTTCAGAGATCACCAAACAGGCAAGCCCGCATAGCTTTCGGCATTCTTTTGCTACCCGTGCACTGGAAAACGGCCTGGACATCAGGACGGTTTAACAACATTTGAGGCACGCCTCACTTGAAACGACAGAAATATACACCCATGTTCTCAGACGGGGCGGTCTTGCGGTACGAAGGCCGCTGGAGGATATCTGCCCAAATCTGGTGAACAATAGTGGCTTACCGCACTACCTGACCGGCATTGATACTGCCATCTACCTGCCCCATGCTTTGTACCTGTTGCCCGTTGATGAATACAGCCTCAATGCCATCCGGCGACTGGTCAGTATCATGCACAGTGCAGTTGTCCTTGATGGTGTTGTGGTCGAATACGGTGATGTCGGCGGCGAGTCCTTTCCTCAGCAATCCCCGATCCTTAATCTGAAATCTCTCTGCAGACGCACCTGTCATCTTGTGGACAGCAGCCTCTACTGACAATAGATTTCTGTCGCGTGCGTATTGCAGGAATAACGGAAATGTCCCGTAAGTTGCAGGATTTTGTACACCACCACCGGGGCTCACTACCGCATCGGTCATAAACAGGCAGTCAGGATGTTTGATTAAGGTGTCTGTAATCTCCATGTTGCCGTAGTTGTGGTTTAGTACTCCTGCGCGACCGGATGTCAGTTCCGAGAATTTCATTACTACTTCAAATGGACTAATACCCAACTGTTCAGAAATCTCGGAAATAAACAAACCATTGAATTGGTTCAGCTCCGGATGACTGGCATTGGATATCTGGATATCATCGAATCCAAAACCCAGCACCTCCGACATCAAATTCATTTCGCCTTCGAGACGATTCAGCGCATTGCTGTTGCGATAGTTCGCCGGGAGTTCGGCGAGAAACCAGGGTGATAGTATGACATTGATAACAGAATTACCGCAGTGATACGGGTATGTATCCGTCATAATATCAGCACCTTGCCTGCGTGCTTCATCCAGCACATCCAGACATTGCCGATAGGTATGATGCGAATTGGAACCGGCAAACATCAGGTGGGAATATTGCACCCGAACTCCCGTTTCCAGCGCAATATCGATCATCTCCTGGAGTGACAACACATTGTGGGGCGTGCCATCATCTGTCACTTCATAGGCAGCTGACAGCGCCGAATAGGCGCGACCGTGAACAGTGATCAATTTGTCTTTTTTTGCTACCAGCACGGCGATCTCCGTGATCTCCTCCTTCGAAGCAAAAATGCCGGGTTCGTAACCGAGTCCGAAAGAGACGCCGATGGCTCCTTGATCCATTGATTGTTCCAACAACCGAAGCATTTCAGCCATCTCATCGCGGTTCATGGGATCAGCGGAAAAGCCTCTGACGGATGCTCTGGAGGTGCCGTGTCCCGCCTGGGTGATCATATTGTGGCTCAATCCTGTCATGTTGAGATGATCGGTAAATCCCTCCAACTCATGCCAGGTGATCGCGTAGTGAGATTCACCACCCAATGAAATCAAGTCCTTGAATCGACTGTCCTCCTTTATACCGATTGAAGAAAAACCACAATTACCGGTTACCATCGTGGTGCAGCCCTGTGCGGTAAATGGAGATTTCAAATCCTCGCGGCCAGGAATAGGCAGTATCCAGTCCATATGCGAGTGCATGTCTATAAATCCCGGTGCGATCACTTTGCCCGTGCAGTCGATCGTCCGGCACTCGGATTCAATGGGTTCACTGCTGACTGATTCTATTTGCCTGCCTTTTATCAGCAGATCGCCTGTGTAGCCCGGACTGCCTGTCCCGTCTACCAGGTAGCCGTTTTTAAGTAAAACGTAATCTTCGCTAGCCATAGGTATCCCGAATTTATGCTATTGCCGATTTGAACCCGGAGTATTTGGGTTGATCAATAGCGATTTGATTGACCACGGTTGCCCGCAGATGTGATTGCAATGCAGCAGAATCCAGGCGCATGCTAGCATCACGTAATTCCTTGACCAAACGCCAGCGCAGATTTTCCAGATTGTCAGTACTGTTGAACAGTCGCTGCAATCTTTCCAGTTCCCGGCGCCGGTGCTCCTGTCCAAGAGACAGCTCTCGTAACACAATATCCAGCGAATTGGATGCAACCCTTGCCATGAAATTGGTTCGACCTTTAGTTGAATTCATAACATCTGCGCGGAGAAAATCCCGAACACTCACCAGCAACTCATCTGCTCTTGGCATGTCCAGGTCGACGCCAGATGATTCCGGTACCAGCTCCACTGCTCCGGGGAAAATCAGGTTGACGCAATCCACCTGGCATTCGGATGAACGTCTGCCAATTGCCGGGCGTTCGACGGTTTTGTCCGGACCGGACCGGTAGTGTTCCGCCATACCCAGACATCCTACAGCCCACCAGAAGGATCCGAATACTTCCCAGAACTTGACGTGATCCGGATCGACTCGCTTGCCCGAAATTGACTCATATCCGGCAAACAAATCTTTATATTCACCGAATCCGCCCACGGGTGATGCACCGCCAAAACGCCAGGAGTTAGTGCAGATCCAACCGAGATCGCGCATGGGATCGCCAATATGGGCTAGTTCCCAGTCCAGTACCGCCGTAACCCCTTGTGGTGACAACATGAAATTGCCGTTGCGGAAATCGTTATGCACCAGAGCAGGTTCAAAGCTGACTGGCAGGTTATCGGTTAACCACCGTGCGGCATAGTCAATCATTGGTTGGGGCGTATTAAGAGCCTTGTATCTGGTCCAGGTCTGTGCCACGAATTCTGCTGGAGAGATGTCAGCCAGATGCTGCTTCAGACCGGTTTCTTCAAGATCAATGGCGTGGATGCGCGCCATGATCTGGCCGCATTCGAATGCCAGTTTGGGGCGAATTTCAGCATAGGCTTCCGAGCGGACGATACGTGCGCCCAGCGCTTCTCCCTCAATCCACTCCATGATAAATCCACCACCGAGTTCATCCTCCGGCTGCAGAACCCAATAAACTTCAGGTTCCGGTACACCTGCTGCCTTGGCACTCTGCATCAGCAGTGCTTCGGTAGCCAGGCCCGGATAGCCGGGCAAGGGTTCTGTGAACAGCCCTCCCGGTGCCCGGCGCATTGCCAGAATCCTGTCGCCATCATCTGTTTTGATGGAAATCCGAAAGGTTTCCTGGCTGGCACCACCGGAGAGCCGATCAGCGGAATTAAATCCCCGATAGAAATCTATCCGTTGTTCCAGCACAGCCTGTAACTTCTGTTCAAAAACGTCCCTGGAATCACTCATGATAAATGTCCCTATCTATTCCACTGTCACGCCTTTGGGTGCTTGCTGTTTCATATAGCCAAACATATATCCGGCAACTCGTCGCATTTGAATCTCTTCCGTACCTTCGGTGATGCGATAGCGACGGTGATGGCGATAGATATGCTCAAACGGCTTATGTCGTGAATAGCCCAGTCCACCATGCACCTGCATGGCGCGGTCGGCGGCATCACAGCACAATCGGTTCGCCTGATAGTTACACATGGATACCTTGTCTGACACGGCAAAAGTACCATAGGTATCCATCATCCAGGCTGTTTTGTGAATCAGGGCTCTTAACATCTCAACTTGTGTCTGCAATTCGACCAATGGGAACTGAATGCCCTGGTTAGAAGACAGGGGTTTACCGAACGGTTTGCGTTGCATCGCGTATTTCACCGATTCAGTGATACAGTATTGAGCGGCGCCCAGACTGGATGCTGCCTGCCGGATTCGGTTCTCGTTGAAGAAATGCTGTACAACCTGTAATCCTTTGCCCTCACCGCCGAAGATAGTATCGTGGGGCACGATAACATCCGTCAGCGATATACGGCCGTGGTCCGTGGGCATGTTGAATGTCCAGAGTAGCTCCTCCAGCTTGAAGCCCTCGGAATTGGTCGGTACCAGAAAACAGGTGATACCATCCCCATCGCCGGCTTTACCACTGGTGCGTGCAAAGATCAGATCGTGGGCAGCCTTGTGAATGCCGGTATTCCAGGACTTTTCGCCATTGATGCGCCAGTTATCCCCGTCTCGAACCGCGGTAGTTTCCATATGCGTCACGTCTGATCCATGGGCGGATTCCGTTATGCCGAATGCAAAGCCGCGTGTCCCGTCAAGTAAACCCGGTATCCACTCTTCTTTTTGTTCCTCGGTACCATATTCCAGCATCAATAACAGCCCGACATTGTTGCCGACGATTGAATGCTCTGTTTGCAGGTCATTGTGCAGGCCCAGTCCTTTCGCAGCCAGGTGCTCCCGAATGATAGCCATGCCAAGATTGGTGCCGTTCTTGCCGCCGTATTCACTGGACAGGGGGTAACGGTAATGTCCGGCTGCATCGGCGATTTGTCGTACTTTAAACAGCAACGCTTCCCACACTTCGTTGGGTCGGCCGTCCCTGTCCCAGTCGGTTCTGGCATCCTCGCGACGGTAATCGAAAAAACGAATATTATCGTCCTGCTGTTCCAGTGGTTTGATTTCTTTCTCAATGAACTCATCGAGTTCAGCAAGGTAGTCTTGCAGGTCTTGTGGTATGTCAAAGTCCATGATTTGCCTCGGTCAGGTTAGAAAAAAAGAATTGGCGGGTGGCAGATAGTAACTTGTGTCATTGTGATTTGTAATCATGCAGTTCACTATATCTTGTCCGGATGCGGCCCACCGGAATTGAAATTCGCAGGAGTTACTTCCTTTAAAGCCCAATTCTGGTCAAGTGTAGTTTTGGGAAAGAGCCTAACCGTGTACTATCAGTAATGGATGGTCAGGGTGGTACAGTTTCGTGGTCCACTGACCGGATGACAAATTGATTAAGGAGATTGAAAGTGGCTATTACAGGTGTTGACCATATAGTTATTCGAGTTAAAGACATTGATGAAGGTATTGCATCCTACAGGGATAATCTGGGACTGGAGCTGGAGCGCACAGCTGAGTCAAAAGAACTCGGCATCAAGCAGGCGTTCTTCCCGTTTGCAGATGGTGGATTTCTGGAAGTGGTAGCGCCGCTATCAGGCGATTCTGCAGTGGGCAAAGCACTGGAATCTCGCGGCGAAGGCATCCATACCATAGCTTTTGCGGTTGATAATATGGAACAGACAGTCAAGGATATGGAAGCGAAGGGTGTCACCCTGATAGGCGCTGGTGGGGGTGGTCCGGTTTTTGTGCATCCAAAATCAGCGCATGGTTTACTGGTGCAGTTAACGGAGAAGTAACCCTGTACTTGGATAGCTGAAACTGCCTGACCCTGACCCGGGGAGTCGTCAACCTCCGCCTGCGTCGGGACAAAACCCGCAACTACACAGAGCCACAATCCTGCAAATTAATAATGGGGAGTGAGTCACAGTGAATGAAGGCAAACTCGTGGGAAGAATTGCATTGGTTACTGGGACTGCCCATGGCATTGGGCGTGCAATAGCCTTGAAACTGGCCTCCGAAGGAGCCAGCTTGCTTGCCAATGATCTCGACGGGGAAGGGCTGCAAAGCCTGCAGCAAGAGATCAGTGATTCCGGAGGTACCTGCCAGATAATACAGGGCGATGTTACGGCACCGGAATTTGGTGATCAGGTGGTAGCAGAAGCCATCAATCGGTTCGGTGATCTGCATATTCTGGTAAATAATGCGGGTTACATCTGGAATTCGAGAATAGTTAATCATACCGATGAACAGTGGTACGCCATGATGGATGTGCATGCAACGGCTCCGTTCAGAATCTTACGTGCAGCAGGGCGTCATTTTCGGGAAGCGGCCAAGCAAGGCGATATCGCCCGGGCCCGAAAGGTGGTGAACATTTCATCTGTGTCAGGGTTGAGCGGCGCCGCAACCCAGTTCAGCTATTCAGCGGCGAAGTCGGCGCTGTTCGGTATGACACGATCACTGGCCCAGGATTGGGGTCGTTACAATGTTACTGTTAATTGTGTGGCCTTCGGCTTTATTAGTACACGGCTCACTCAAGAGTACAAGGATGAGATACCGCAAATCGATATTCAGGGCCGTAAATACAATGTAGGTTTGGGTGAAGCCCAAATTAACTATATGAAAACCATGATTCCACTGGGCCGAACCGGCACACCGGAAGACGGTGCTGGCGCTGTCTATCTGTTCTGTATACCCGAATCGGATTTTATCAGCGGCGAAATAGTGGTGGCCGGGGGTGGGTTAAGAAGTTAGGAGGCGGGAATCAACAGGGTAATAATGGCCGCATAGTTGACCTATGTCGTTGTTAATCAATCGATTTGTTCTTACTGTCCGCCAGCACTACCCAATGATTGGTAAATCCAACAGCGTCATTAGCCGCCCGGGAAATCAGCGTTATGATCAAATCAAGTCCAGTGGTCCTGTTTGTCAGCATTTTGCTGTTGTTAGCAGGGTGTTCAAATGAAGAAACGGTGAATACGAGCACCACAGACGATACCGTTTCACAGGTTGCGAACGGCACGCCCGCCACGCGTCCACCGATTACCGCCCCCAAACGTCAAGCTTCCATACAGGGTCTGGTGGTTTCGGTACAGAATGCAGCCAACTACTCCTATCTGGAGATTAAAACGGCTGACGACAATTTACTCTGGCTTGCAGCGCCAGAAACACCTGTGCATGTGAATGATACGGTTTCTTGGCAACGTGGTTCGCTGATGAGAAATTTTACCAGTAGCGCTCTGGGCAGGACCTTCCCCGAAATATATTTTGTAACGGCGGTGCAGGTAGAAAACTGAGCAGCACCGGAATCGATCGCTGGCACGCCCGTCTTACTTGGTCCCGATTGCCCTCTTGGTAATTTTCCGTATCTCAGGGTGGTCAAGCAACTTCATAAAAGTCTCATTGGTTACCAGGGCTTCAGTATTACCTGTGGAGATTGCCTGCATGATTTCCGGATCCGCCAGAATCGCTTGTAATTGTGGATCATTCTGCAGAGCCTGAATCATTGCGAACAGGTCGCTGTTTTGAGTCAGGATTCCCTGAATAGACTGTATGCTATCGGCTGAGCCTGATTTCAATTGTGAGTCGGAACCGGGAAGGCGCAGTGTGGCCTTGTAGTGGATACTATTGATCTGCACATCGCGCACCCGCACAAGACCCAAAGCAGTGGTATCAATGGAGTAGACACCGTTTTTGTAACTCGTAATCTCACCCACCAGTTGTGATCCGTCCTGCAATTGGATTGTTGCAGGTGAGGCATGACTGACAGAAACCAGTGACAGTAAAAGTAATAAGCGCAAAACGAACTCACCCATGTTCGGGGACTCCCATAATAGTCAGGCGCTGTTAGTATAACGTACGGACCCTTGAAATCACGATGTGGAAGAATCTATGTATCCCGGCATCCATGCAGAGAATACACCAGACAAGGCTGCCCTGATCATGCATCCAAAGGTCGCCGATGTGGCAGTAATCGGCGTTCCGAATGAAGAGATGGGCGAGGAGGTAAAAGCCGTTGTGCAGACAGAGCAGGGGATTGAAGGCAGCGATGAATTGGCGCAGGAGTTGATAGCCTACACAAAAAATACAATCGCCCACTATAAATGTCCAAAGAGCATAGATTTTGAAGATGAGTTGCCACGATTGCCCACCGGCAAACTATACAAGAGACTACTGAAAGATCGCTACTGGGGGAATAACCCGTCTGGCATTGTGTGACCTAAGCAGAATTATTAGATTGTCTGTCCTGAATATTCAGTCAAGCACACCCTTAAGAAATTCGATCTGCAAGGCGATGTTTTTCTCGAACATTTCACCCCTGTAGGGTGCAAAATGGTTGCAGTCGAGCGTCTTGAATATGCCGCGGGGCATTCTGTCCGCCATTGCAGCAACCTGTTCCACGGCAATCAGGGAATCGTCTACCGCAGCAATTACCAGTGCGGGGCAATTCACCTGATCGGCCACAGCGGTCGGATTATAGTCTGCCATCATGCCGAATATTTTGGCTGGGACCTGATTCGCAAATGATTTCTCAGCGGGTACCAAAGCCATATAACCATCGAAGCTTTCCTCCGTATTCATAGCTGCAAACGACCCGGGTCTTGCGATTGCCGGAATATAGTGTGGTCTGCCTGTGATTGCTGTTTTGGTACGATCCAGCAGCATATGCATTAACAGGCGCAGCATCGACAGCAACGGTGGCCTGGGTGCATCTGCCGGCATGCCGGTGAAGGGCACCTGGGCGATGATCGCAGTTATATCGTCATGTCGCGCTGCTGCGCAGGTTACATGTCCACCGCTGAATGAAGTTCCCCACAGAACTATTTTGGCGGAATCGATGCCCGGCAGGCCGCGTGCGCTGGCAATAGCCGCATCCCAATCATCACCGTGTTTGAAGGGATTAACGTCGTTGCGCGGAGTACCCTCGCTGTCGCCAAAAGTGCGATAATCGAAAACCAGAACAGCCCATCCTTGCGCTGCGAATCGCTCTGCAAAATCGGGAAGACCAAAACAACGTTCCGCAGCAAATCCGTGCGCCATGACAATGATGGGGGCCCTGGCAACGCCCAGGGGTTTATACAACCACGCAGCACATGTCGTTCCTGAACTGGAAAACTCCTCTTCGGTGCGCTCAAATGCAAATTTCTGGTCCATTCGGTCCCCCGGTGCCTTGATCTTATATTCTGTGTGAGGCGATGTGTTTGGGCCCCACACCTCTGACATTAATACCACAGATGTGGATCCAGGGCATCTTGTGCAACCGATTGCAGTCATTTATGGTGGTTGGCATCATACATTGTATGGGAAGGAGCGAAACATGGCCGATGCCACAACTAATAATAAATTCGTCACCTTGAACCTGACCGGACAAGAAGGTATGGTCCGTGGTTTTTTCATGGCAAGAGACATGTCTGAACCAGCTTCACACCAAACATTCCCGGGTATCAGAGCGGTAGCAGTACTGCCACAAGAGTTTGACTCGGTACCGGAAGCAGCAGAGTTTCTGGAACAGCTACTCGAACTGGGCGGCAATGCCGGTGCCGTTCGTGTAGGCAGTAGCGAGTGGTTGCTTGGCGCCTGGTTGTCTCAATAGCGTGCCCAACCCGGATTCGATCCCCTGGAAGCTAACTACACGCTAAAGGTGCTCTGGTAACTGCTCCGAGATTTCTTCCGGCGTGATGGCAGGCCCAAACCGAGCGACCACTGCACCGGATCGATCAATCAGGAACTTGGTAAAATTCCAGCCAATATCAGCCTTTCCCTTCTCATCTGCTTGTTGCGATTTGAGGAATTGGTAAAGATCGCAAGCTGTGTCACCGTTGACATCGATCTTTGCAAACATGGGGAAATTAACTGCATAGTTGGATGTAGCAAACGCCAGAATCTCTTCATTACTACCGGGTTCCTGCGCACCAAATTGATTGCATGGAAAGGCAAGAACCGTAAAATTTTGGGACTCAAGATTTTCCTGTAAGGTACGCAGACCTGCGTACTGTGAAGTGAATCCTCACTGGCTGGCGACATTGACAATCAGGCAGGCGATGTCCTTGTACTTTGAGAATGTAACGGGTTTGTCTGTGATTGAAGGCATGACGAGATCGTAAAAGATTTCCATTTGGGTGCTCCTTTCTGTGGTCAGCGCGGTGTTAGCCATGAATGGAATATGGTAGTCCGATTTCGAAGATCTTGCAAAGATATACTGTTCCTTCTGAACACCTCAAATTGAACCCATACCAGTTATGGTCTTGTGATATATTCCAGCATCGTGAACTGGTTTAAGAGTCAATTGACAATATGTCTGGATATAGATCGCCATTGGCCAATGCCGAATTTCGGCGGCTTTTCAGTGCGCAGGTTATTGCTCTGGTAGGAACCGGGTTGGCAACCGTGGCATTAACGTTGCTGGCCTACGATCTTGCAGGGGGTAATGCCGGAGTGGTACTGGGCAAAGCATTGGCGATTAAGATGGTCGCTTACGTTGTCTTTGCGCCTGTAGTCGGTGGTATTGCGCATCGGTTCAATCGAAAGCCGCTGCTAATTTCACTGGATTTGATCCGCGCCATGATTGTATTGGCAATGCCCTTCGTCACCCAGGTCTGGCACATCTATGTACTTATCTTTCTGCTAAACGTATTTTCGGCGGGATTTAAACCGGTTTTCCAGTCCACCATTCCTGACATCATTGCAGATGAACGAGAGTACACTCGTGCTCTCTCCTATTCACGCCTGGCCTATGACCTGGAGAATCTTCTGAGTCCAATGATGGCGGGTTTTGCATTACTGTTTTTCTCCTACAGTGCGCTGTTCGTGGCTAACTCTGTGGCATTCCTTATTTCGGCCTTTCTGATCCTGTTTACCGTATTACCGCGGGCTGAGCCTATTGACCGACTGGGCGGTGTCTGGAACGAAATCAGTTTTGGTGTGCGAGGCTATTTAAAGACACCCCGACTACGCGGCATGCTCACGCTCTATCTCGGAGTTGCCTGTGCCAGTGCCATGATAATTGTCAATACCGTGGTTTACGTCAGAGAACAGCTGGGTGGCTCAGCGTCAGAGGTTGCACTGGCATTAGCGGCTTCCGGCGCAGGATCTATGTTGGCGGCTTTAACGCTGCCGAAAGTACTGGATTACACGAATGACCGAACTGTCATGCTGTGGGGTTGTGTCTGCATGAGCGCCGGGTTGATCGCTATTTATACTAACCCTTCCTACCTCGTGGTGCTGCCGATCTGGTTTGTTATCGGTATCGGTTGGTCCGTGGTACAAACGCCTGCAGGGCGAGTCGTCAATCGATCCTCGTCTGCAACTGACAGAACCTCATATTTCTCAGCCCAGTTCGCCCTTACTCATGCTTGTTGGATGTTCGCTTACCCCATCGCTGGTCTGGCAGGTGCTGCATTGGGTATTGGCACCACTGCCCTGATACTGGGAATCGCAGTGGCACTATTTGCATTTCTCGGAGCTTTGATTTGGCCCCGACGTGATCCGCTGGTACTTGAACACAGTCATGCTGCGTTGAGCCATCAACACGGGCACACACATAACGAACATCACAAACATAGCCACAATGCAGATGACAATTCTGCATCTCACAGCCATGGGCATCAACACACTAGTTTCAGCCACTCACATGTGTTTGTGATTGATAGCCATCATCCCCGTTGGCCCGACTAAAAAGGCGACGCGGCACTGCGCACCCGTGCGAAGAAAATTCTTAGATCAATATCCTCTAAACAGAATTTTTTGAGTGCAATCTCTTCGTTAGATTGGGGAATAGAGTGGCATATAATTGTCCTGGAATCTGAATAAGGAGGGTTCTATGGCTATTTCAGCCAGAGTAGACAGCTATCTGAAAGATCACGGTATCAAGTATCAGGTAGTTAATCATCGCTATAGTGAAGGCGCTTACAACACGGCAGTCGCTGCTCATATCCCCATGAAGAAGCTGGCAAAAGCTGTGTTATTGACAGATCATGACGACAAACACCTGCTGGTCGTGCTTCCGGCATCCAATCTTTTAAGTCTGAAGGACTTGAGCAAGAAACTGGATAGAGAATTAAGATTTGTGCAGGAGAAGGATCTCAGTGTGTTCTTCGCTGATTGTTCTACCGGTGCAATTCCGGCTATCGGACAAGCTTACAATCTTTCGATGATCTGGGATGACCATTTGCAGGAAGAATCAGATATTTATATCGAAGGTGGTGACCATGAGGCACTTGTTCATATGAACAAGGAAGAGTTTTTGAAACTCATGGCAGATCAACCGCATATGATTATCAGTGAACGGGGCGCTGCCCATCTGAAAGAGACGGGTGCTCACTAACAGATAGTGCCTGGCTCACCTATTAGAACATTCTGATTTGTTCTGATTAGAGTCAGCCTGCACAACTGTCTCATAGCATGAGCGCTCGAAAAGAGGCCCTTTAGAGGCTGGTGATCGATATGCCAAAAGCCAGATGATATCCATTGATCCTGAATAGGGGTTACTGAATGCTTGAGATTTGGTGTGGATGAAGCCCGTGAAACGATTGTTCTCCGGTAGTATCAGCCTCTGCATGATTTGATCAGCGATCTTTCCAGGCGTTTCGGGTCTTCGATAATGGCATAGAAGCCGTCGAGATACTTCAGGCTTTTAGTCTTGACTTTGTCATCTAATAGCACTTGTTCACTGACTAACGAGTAGATCGTGTTTCTGTGGGCCCTGAACTGGCCAAGCGTCGTGTTTAGAATTGCATCTGGCTGGCAAAATCCGCGATAGTATCTGGTGCGAACATTCCTTATCGGAAACCTGGGATTAGGATGGGCATATCGTGCAGCGATTAAACCAGAGAAATCAAAATCATAGGGAATGCCAAAATACACTGCTTCGTCATTTCCAAGCAGTTTCGCATTGTGGCAACATGCTTCTTCAGTTTCACCCTCAATTACCGACCAGTCGGTGTTACCTATGAAGAACTGAAATACGCTAACTAAATTCAGTTGTTGCGGATCATGATCGTGGAACGACACGCGGTGCAAGTCAATATTTTTCATTTTGAGCCGCTTTGCCAGTCGCTTCTTATTTTCAATCAGGAAGCCATAATAGCTTTGTTCAAGATTTTTTTTATCAGTATCAACGTAAGTTACATGCACCAATCTGACCCGAAAACTGCGGTCTGACAAGATATTAAACATACGATAAATTAGATATTCCTGTATCACGTATTGTTGATATTTCTTTGAACCAGGCTTGCAGTGGGTAACCAGCTTCAACTTTTTTTGTTTGGAAAATAGAGTATCCCTGGTTTGCTCGGCATTGAAGAATACTCTGAGAGGAGCAAACCGACACACCTTCTTGTCAAGTCGAAAATTACCTCGTACCTGCAGTTCAATTTCCAGCTCGATTATTGTGCCATCGTCAGCCGCATAACTTAATAATGAATCAGAGTATCGTTTATCCTTGTCTCTTTCGCGATTCAAGGTACTGAGCGGGCCGCGTATGTTAAGTCCAAGCAGGTCATGTGACCGAAACAACGGATCTGCCTGTTTTGCATACGCCAACGGTTGGCAGAGCACAAGCACAAGTATATAGACAATCGCGACCGGTAAAAGGCGAGTTACTTTCACTGTATGAATCACCCTCCTGTTAAGTCCAGGAATTGATCTTGCTAATATATTCGACTTCCTGTAAAAGGAGAAGGGGTGGTTCAACTGTTAAAAAGATGAGACCACCCTGGTAGCAGTTAGAACCGGCATATTAAAACAGGGGTTGCCATCGCGGCCACTGCTGTAAATTGAGAATGTCGCCTGTATGAACAACGTTCTGGCCAGAAGAAAATCGATTCTTATCACAATCAGCATTTACTATGCTGTGATCGTGTTATTCCTGGTGTTAATCGCAGTTACTAAGCCCCAATGGATTTATTATCTTCCTTTTGGAGGATTGGATAATCTGGCACAATTATCAAAAAGGGACTTCGCAAGCGTGATGGAAGAAGTTGTGAACTCGACCATCAGCCCCTCCGATGTATTTGACGACGCCGTTAAACTGTCTGCAGCTATGGTGGGCGCCATTATACTTATGTTACCCATACGATGGGTATATATGAGGATAGGGATTACCGAGAGTTACAATCATGCCGTTGCAGCCAGTATGATAATACTCCCGCTTATTGTCACCGGTATCGTCGTAATCGTACAATTTAGTATTGCGCTCGCATTCTCGCTGGCAGGCATCGTCGCAGGAGTCAGGTATAGAACTACTTTAAAGAACACGTCAGATGCACTATTTGTATTCGTGGCGATAGGTATTGGGCTGGCGGCTGGAACCAGTTCATTGGGGATTGGGTTGGTAATGTCTGTCTTTTTCAGCTACACGATTTTGCTATTACCGCCAATTACTCCACGTGCCGCGGATAGTCCAAAATCTCCGTGGCGGGTCAAGCCAGTGGAAAATGAACCTGATAAGAAGTCGTAAAAAGAAACATTACTCGGGATCCGTCGTACAACTGGCCGTGTTATTGTTGGTGCTTGTAACGTCAACATGCACGATAGCGCAGGCGGAATCCCAATCCCTGCTGGACTGCTACGATTTCAAGTCGAGTGGCAATGCAAAAATAAAACTACCCAGGGGTTTGCAAGAAATATCTGGCCTGGCGATAACCGCAGAGGATACTCTGTTGGCACATAATGATGAAGATCTGACGATTTTTGAATTGACATCAGCCGGTAAACTTTTGCAAGTCAGAAGTGATAAACGCGTCAACTTTCAATTAGATTTCGAAGGAATCGCAGTTACTAAGGAACGGGTCAGCCTGATTTCAAGTAAGGGCATTCTCGTGAGCGGCAATCTACCGTTTGATAAAAACCCATTCCGGCAATGGAACACGGGACTCAATGCCATATGCGAAATTGAGGGGTTGGATTATTTGTCCGACTCAGAGGCACTGATCGTATTGTGCAAACAAATAAGGGGGGACAAAAATAAAAGACAAATCAGGCTTATGCTATTAACGTCGAATGATGACTCCGCACGCATAGAGCAGATCTCGGTTGTTTTTCCGGAAACAGAAAGCCCATCTATTAAAGCATTTACTGGTTCTGGCGTGGTCCATGTTGCTGGACTGGATCACTTTCTGGTGCTGTCCTCAAGAACCAGGGCCATTGCTGAATTGACCAGCGACGGCGAATTGGTACGCATCCAGCGGCTGAAGAAAAAGCAGCATAGACAACCCGAGGGAATTGAGATTACGGCGGCTGGAGATCTTTTAATCGCTAACGAGGGTAAGTCAAAATCGGGCTATCTGGTTGTCCATAAACAACTGGCGGAGTGCTCATTAAAGCATCTTTTCAAGACAGCAGGAGCTGACTGATCCTTTTAGTAGACGTTACTCCGGGAAAGCGCTGGCATATTTGTCAATCCACTCCTTTGCAGCTTCTTCCTCCGAGAGTTGCCTGCCTTGTATTGATAAGACTTCCTTGCGATATTCTTCAATGTAGCAAGCCTGCTCGATCAGCCGCATGGCGTATTCTTTATCTTTGTCTGCAAACGTTACGCCGACGTCAAAGCCGTCTTCTATGACGCTACACCATGCGACCAAACAGGTTGACTCAAATGGCGATTGACCATTCGGGATCTTGATTTGGATGAGCTGGCCTGGAGCAATATAGGTGTCAGACTGAAAACACAGGCCTCCTTCGCTGACATTCCTCAGGTAATTCTTTCGCGGTGCTTCCGAATCAATAAAGCGGTGTTGGATGGGATAACCGAACGGATGTCGTATATAACCGCGCATCAGAAAACTGAGTACCGGTGAGGCATGGAATTCGCCACCTAGTTCATTAAGATGAATTATTGTTATTAACCTGAGTAAGATTGTCAAGAATGGTGTAGCAATTGTGTCACTGTTTATGTGATAAAACTAACAACAGCATTCTATTCGGACTGCGAAATAGACTATTGTGACTCTGAAACCAAAAACCTGGATAGATTCAGGTCATCCAGAATAATGTACAGACAGGGAATCAGTATCAATGTGATTACGGTGCTGAAAAGTATGCCGAAGCCCAACGAAACTGCCATAGGAATTACGAATTGGGCACTTAGACTTCGTTCCAGCAAGATCGGCAATAAACCGAAAAATGTGGTCAAGGATGTGAGCATAATTGCTCTAAAGCGAGCAGTGCCTGCTCTTAAAGCGCCAGAGATGACATCAACACCCTCTTCTGCAGATTTGTTGATGAAATCCACCATGATGATGCTGTCGTTTACCACCACACCGGCCAGTGCGACGATGCCGAAAAGCGACAAGGCACTGAAAGGCAATCCAACCACGAGATGGCCAACCAGAGCACCAATCATGCCGAATGGAATCACACCCATGATGATTAGAGGTTGTACATAAGAACGCAGCGGAATTGCCATCAACGCATAAATTGCAAACAGAGCCAACCCGGCGGTATACAGAAGTTGGGACAGGAGTTCCCGTTCCATTCGACTGCCACCGCCCAGTGTGATGGATACGCTCGGGTAATGTGTCCGCAATTCTTCTGCGAAATCGCCGCTAAGGATTTCATCTACAATCATACCCGGCTGGACAATGTCTTTTTGTGCATTGGCAGTCACTTCAACGACGCGCTTGCCATTGGATCGAATCAGCCTGGAGTAGCTCTGCTGCAGTTTGACTTCGGCAACGGACGTAAAAGGAACCTCATCACCCTGGGGCGTGCGAATATACATGGATTCCAAATTTCCCACCGACTTCCGCTCTTCTCGGGGATATCTAACCATCACTCGAATTTCATCGCGACCACGTTGAATGCGTTGAGCCTCAATGCCATAGAATGCGGCTCGAACCTGGCTGGCGAGATCGCTGAGCGTTAATCCCAGTGCCTCAGCGGAGGGTTTGATGCTCAGGTTTATTTCCCGACTACCACTCCGAGAGGAATTCTCAATATCATATATACCCTGATATGTTTTCAATTTTCTCTCTAGCAGATTGGCGGCAGCCGCCAGTTGCTCTGGCTTTGCTCCGGTCAGTCTGAATTCCAGATCAGATTGTCCGTGGGGTGTCATGGAACCCTGAATCTGCAATTTCTTGGTTCCGGCAATCTCGCCAACTTCTGCCCGCCATCGACGAGCGATGAGTTCAGGGCTGATGGAACGATCCTCTCCCTTGCTTACTTCGGCCATTACTATGCCGTTAGATCCATTTGTAATTGCCATGGAATGTTTCAGGAAGCGTTCTCCCTCCGGCATGCTTTGATTGACTTTATAAAGTCCGTCCGTCAATGCCTTGACTATTCTTACGGTGTGCTCGCTGGGAGCGCCGTCCACCAGTTCAACTTGCGCCCTTATAAAGTCACTTGGCAAATTGGGGAACATAACGGTTTTAATATAGGGACTGAATAGTATACCAACCGCAAAAATCAACATGGAAACGAAAAAAGCCAGCGTCGTATATCGATTCTTTATTGCCAGAGCAAGCAAAGGCTCATAGTGTCTTCTAACCACATAAGTTAATCCGACCGCAACTTTTGTTTGGAAACGACGTATCGGCCTCATCTCAGCAGGATCTGAAATAGCCTTTAGGGGAGCCATATGGGCAAGATGAGCAGGTAGAATCAACTTTGACTCCACAATCGAAAAAATCAGGCACAAAATCACAACCCAGCCAATTGCCATTGGAAATGCACCAAAAGAACCAGGTACCAGTAACATGGGACCAAAAGCAGCGATGGTAGTTAGCACGCCAAACGTTGCCGGGAGGGCAACGCGCCTGGCGCCGCGAATTACGCTCTCGGTGCTGTGACCTTCCAGTTCGGAATAGGTTTGAGCGCTTTCTCCAATGATGATGGCATCATCAACGACAATTCCCAGCACCAGGATAAAGCCAAACAAGCTGACCATATTGATACTTGCACCTACCAGGGGCATAAATGCGAAGGCACCGAGAAAACAGATGGGCAGGCCTATCATGACCCAGAAAGCAAGCTGTATTCTCAAGAAGATGCTGAGCACCACGAATACCAGTGCAACACCAAAGAACAGGTTTTGCAGCATCATGTCCAGGGTGTCGTTCAGGTAATAGGTACTGTCCAGCCAGCTCTCAATATAGACGCCTTCCGGTAGTACCTGCTTTTTATGCTTTACATACTCCCTGACTTCCTCTGAAATATCGATCTGGTTCTGCTCTCCAATGGCGAATACGGCGATGCCTATTGATGGCTTTTCATCGAACAGGGAATAGAAGTCAATCTCTACGAAACCATCATCCACTGCTGCGATATCACCCAGAGTCAAACGGGTTCCATCAGGGTGGGTCAACAAAACAATTTGCTCGAAATCCCGTTGTCTATATGCCTGTCCCTGGGTTCGAAGCAGTATGTCTCCCGAGTCCGTCTTAATTGATCCAGCGGGCAGGTCGAGAGAAGATTCGCGTACAGCCTCCGCCACCCGCTCCAGAGTCAGACCATATTGGCGCAGCTTTGCCTCTTTGAGTTCAATACTGATTTCGTAGGGACGCGCTCCTTCAATTTTGGCGATTGTTATGGATGGAAGTTCTTGAATCTCATCGCGAATCTGCTCGGCGAGCATTTTCATCGCCTTCTCATCCAGATCGCCGTATACCTGCACCCTGATTGCACCATGCTGGCGCCGATTCTTGTAGATGCGTGGTTTTTCAATCTGGACCGGAAAACTGGAGATGCGATCTACGGCTAACTTGACTTCATCCATGAATTCCTGAATGTCATAACCGGTTTCCAGGTCAAGGCGTACGCTGCCGAATCCTTCGACAGTCCAGGAACGCATCTCGTCAACTCCCTCAATTTCGCGAACAGCCTCTTCGACTCGAACCAGAACTGCTTTCTCAATCTCTACCGGAGAAGCGCCCGGATAAATAATATCGACATTGACCCGATCCAACTCGGAATCCGGCGAGACCTGGGTACGCATATTGAACGCTGAATACAAACCCGTAAGGATTATTACGAACATCAGAAGATTGGCCGCTACAGAGTTTCTTGCGAACCAGGCAATAATGCCCTTGTGGGTATCAATCATTTAGATTGACCGATTTGAACATTGCTCACAGGTTTTTCATATCTGACGCGGGCACCCGGCAAAGGATTTTCCAGGGGCGTCAGGCACACCAGTTGACCATCTTCAAGTCCGGAGTCCACGTAGATAAATTCTTCATCGGCTCTTAATACCCTGACAGATCGAGGACGTAATAAATCATCGTCATCCACGATCCAGATTCGTCCCCCCGGTCGGAGCGTTCCCCTGGGTAAGACAAACACGTCGTGCGCCAGCTTACCCTCAATGCTTGCTTCGACAAATGTGCCGATACGGAGAGGCGACTGCCAAATTCCGGACTCCAGACCGTATGGGTCTTTTACTTGCGCCACTGCATACAAGACTCGACTACGTTCGTCGAATACGCCCTCTGTTCTTACAATTTCTCCTTTCCAGTATTGCTTTTCCCCGCCTATTTCAGCCGTGAGTGTCACTGGGGGATAGTTGATCTTGTCGCGGTTCATGGCGTCCGGCAGTTCAAGAAATGCAAGTTCTTTTTCCGGTAGTGGTAGCCTGATTTCGGCATAGTCGACCGCGAACGTGACAGCCAGGGAAGATCCAGCAGTGACAAACTGCCCGATATCGGCTTTTTTCTCTCTAACAAGTCCATCATAGGGGGCACGAATAACTGTCCTCTGCAAATCCCCTCGCTTCTTGTCAAGATCGGCCAGAGCGTAATCAAGGTTTGCCAGTGCTTCTGCGAGTTGCGGCTTTCGAAGAGCTAACGCCGTTGCTGATTTGCTTGAGCCAAGTTGACGACCCAGTCTTTGCCAGTCTTCCTGCGCATAGTCAGCCAGGCCTGTTTCGGTAGCAACTTTTGTTTTTGCACTGGCGACCGTGGCCTGAGCTCTCTTTAAATCGGCACGATAATTTCTATCATCAATGCGAACCAGCACATCACCTCTCTTGAAAAAACCGCCGACCACAAAAACCGAAGATACTTCCGTTATCAGACCCGAGACCTCTGATATCAAAGTAGTTTGTGTTCTGGGTGTTACAGTACCATGGGCTTTGACAGCGAAATTAACAGTACCCTTTTTTGCAACAATGACATCGATCAACATCACTGGGGGCTGGGGAACTTTGATCTGGGTTTTTTCATCATGAAGCAGCATCCAGGTGGCAAAACCTACTGACGTGGCAATAAGAATCAGCGGCAGAAGTATTTTCGAGACCATACTAATCAGATCCTGTCAAAGTCGGTTGTCTAAAGAAGGGTGCGGTTCGAAAAGGAGCAATTGATGTATCCGAGGCCCATTCTAACAGGTTCGGAAACAATACTCCCGTTGACGAAGATAACCAGACCGTCCAGTTGAAATCTCTGCTCACCGGTTGCATAGGAGAATAGAACCCTTCTTACCTGGTCTGGAAAGAGTGATTGAAGGTATTGACCTGCTGCTCTAAAGACCTTTAACATTTCAGGTATCTGATCAATAGGATAGCATTCGGAAACGCTTTGTGGCTGATTACTCGAGACCCGTCAGGCTCTTTATAGCGATAAAACCAACCGGGAATGTGCTGCAAAAGCTGGTACTGTCTGTAGCCCCCATGAAGGCTGAGCCATGGGCAAAGCAGGTGCGCTGGATCGATCCGGACAATATCCATCTGACACTTCGATTTCTTGGCAATTCAGATGCTGACGTGATCAGCGATCTGTGTGCTGCACTGGAATCCAGGTTGCTTTTCAATGCCATTGATTACGAGATAACGGAGATAACTGTCTTCCCATCAGCCCGGAAACCCTCGGTGATAGCCGCTTTGGTGTCCGCAAGCCGCGAGTTAACCCGTCTTGCAGGGGAGGTGGAAGAGATTGTGAGGGAATTTGGCTACCGACCGGAGACCAAGCGATTCAGGGGACATTTTACGGTAGGTCGTTGCCGCAGAGGCTTTCCAGGGGAAACTGCGATTCCACACCCGATAAAGCCAATCACTGGTACTGCGACAGAGATAATTCTCTATGCGAGTGCTACCAGGCGTTCGGGAGCTGTTTACGCGATTTTGGCGAGGATCGGGTTTGTCGGCCGGACCGGCGACTGATGGGCAGGTGGTTGTGTAGTCCAGCGCTCGGTATTTTACCTCGCAAATTGTACAAATATACTTATTCCACAGTTTGCAGCTTCCGTTTATAGTGGCCCATAAGCACCCTAAGATAATAAAAAAGGAGGACGTATGAAATACGAAATTCTTGAAGACGGAACCAATGTCTTGCTTAGGGAGCCGACCAAGGAGGACCAGAAAAGCTCCCTTGATTTTTTTCTCAAACTGCCGGTGGAGGATCGCCGCTATCTCCGCATGGACGTGACGCGTCCCGGGTTTGTTGAACGCAGACTTGTTCAGTCAGAATCCGGTGAAGTCTACCGTCTCTGGGCATTCGTGGGAGATGAAATTGCCGCTGATGGTTCTCTCGAATTTTCGGCGGATCAATGGGGAGGCCACCTGGGTGAAATTCGAGTCATTGTGGGTCGAGAGTATCAGCGGCGGGGGTTTGGTACACTCCTCATCCAGCAGTTGTTCCGTGTCGCCGAGGAAAGGAAACTCGAGAAAATTGTTATGAATATGCTGGCTCCCCAGAAATCAATGCGTGCTGTCTGCGAAAAACTGGGGTTCCGTGTGGATGCGGTGTTACCCGACTACCTAAAAGACCAGGATGGCAAAACCCAGTCGTTAGTGATCATGACCTGCACCCTGGACCAATGGTTTCATGAAATGAAGGACTTCTACCAGGAGAAGAACTGGGACGGGTAGGCTGAAAAAAATGGCACAGATCACTACAGATTCAATGCACCCTGTAAGTCGGCTTAACCTGTCCGTTATTTCGCTTAGCGAATAATGGACCGCGGCAGCAATTTGCGTATGCAAATCGCGAGAGCGAGGTGTAAGCCGACGTTGCCTCTAACGTTTGCTAAAACTGCCATACCTTAAAAAGTGAACCGTTTGCTCAATTACAGCTTCATTCTTCATCATTAACGGATGAGTTACAGGCAATGCGACAAAATCTCTCATGCCAGTTACTTTAGTTGATTCTACTGACACTTTGCCATCATCCGGGTTTGGTAGAAATGTCGAGAGTATTAAATTGATACTTTGAGTGCCAGCTATTACGCCCAGCTCAAAATCTACCGGCCCCAACGATTTAGGTATATCTGATGTTTTTGTGCCTAATTGCATTCCGGCAGGTCCGTTTAGCAACTCAAATCCAGGGGTATTTTTGAGACGATCTACTACCTCGCTGCCCTGGTTAGGTGGCCCGAGCATCACGACCCGATAAATATCCTTGCGGTTGTTCTTTTTCAGATACATTCGAACCAATATGCCACCGAGAGAATGCGTCACAAAATTAATTTTTGTTGCCGCCTCTTGCTCGCATCCTTGCATGCCTCTACCGACTGCTTCTTCGGCTAATATTTCGATCGGGTAATCTCGCGACGGATAATCGATGTTCCTGACATAGTAGCCTTCGTGCACCAACCTTTCCTCCAGTGCACCCATAGATGCAGCACTTCTGACCAGTCCGTGCAGCAATATGACGCACTCTTTGGAAAGTGAGCTTTGACAAAAAGTGCTCAACAGTATTGCCAGAAGATACTTCAAAGATGCAACCCTAACCATAGTCCGCCGCCTATATGACCTTTTTGTAAGGTGGAAACTATCCAGGCGCGAGCCGCATGGAAAGCAGGTATCAATGTCAACACAGATAAAAGGGTAACGAGCATCAGTTGAATTTCAATATACAGTGGGATTTCATTATAGAACTACTCGGTATTTGTTAGACCCTGTGCTAAAACCTGTATGATTGCAATTGGTTTGTTGATTTCAGCTTGAAAATACAGCCTGGTCACCCGGGGATACAGAGTCAGCCTACCTGAATCTTGAGGTAAATTGTTTTGACTCCACTGCTCGGTTGTCTGTTGAATTCTATAGGTAATAATCTCATTCTAGCCGTGAATGAAGGATGTCTTTGTTGCTCACAGGAATGACCGGATGAAGACTTTTCACCGCATACGAATTGCGATTTCCATGTTGAATCCTCCGGCCTTTCGTATCAAGGCACAGCCGTGCGAAGCCTGTAATAATCCAATACTTGTCAAATTCGATGATAATGAGCATATGGTGCGTTGTATCCGTTGTGGTGCCAATCCAATCAATATGTCCGTTATAGCCGCGATTAAAGCTCACGCCCCAAATCTGGAATCAAGTATGGTGTATGAACTCTCCTTCAAAGGCCCGCTGTTTGAATATTTGAACAAAAACACCGGCCAACTTTCATACTCTGAGTATCTGGATAATGTTGAACCGGGCGAATATATCGATGGTATTCAATGCCAGAATGTTGAACATCTGACGTTCCCAGATGATTCTTTTGATTTGTGCACCAGTGTTGATGTGTTTGAGCATGTCGCTGATGATGTCCGAGGATTTTCGGAGATTCTACGGGTCTTGAAACCTAAAGGGTTGTTTATTTTCACCGTGCCGATGCATGAAAATCCAGAGACAGTTGAACGCGCAACAATTCAGAATGGGAAATTGCGCTATCTCCTACCACCTGAATACCACGACGATCCCCTTCGAGGCGCAAATTCAGCGTTGGTATTTCGTGACTATGGCCGAGATGTTAGTCAACGTTTAAAGGCGCAAGGATTTAGCACAGTCGACCTGGTGCCACATGACCAGTCAGCGTGGTGGGGATTTGGCCGTTCAGTGGTGGTCGCTGCAAAATAGCGGGTTCTATCGGGCGATGCTGGATGGGAATTTGGCGGAGAGGCAGAACGACATAAGCAATTCCTGAGCGTATAATCGGGTCTTCAATATCCTCCACAGCCCTTTGAATACACAATACCTATCCCTTAGCAGTCCGCAGCGTATTATACTAACTACAACTTTTGACGGTTTCCTTGACGGTTCCCAAAATGAGGGATCCATACACTCAGCACATAGAATCCATATTATGCCCCTTACCCATACAGCAGTAACAAAAGCTAAACCAAGAGAGAAACAATACAAGTTGTCTGACTCTGGAGGCCTATACCTCCTGGTTAAACCATCAGGCTATTCATCATGGAAATACGATTACAGACTTAATAATAAGAGGGGAACATACACCATAGGTAATTACCCTGACATCAGCTTGAAACAAGCCAGAGAAATGCACAGAGAAGCCAGGGAGAATGTGGCTCAGAGTATTCACCCGAAAAGAATTAAAGAAGCAGCACTTGTTAAGAGTAGTTTAGATAGTGAACGATTTAGCCACTATGCCTATCAGTGGCTTGCTAAACAGAATCTGGCTGAATCAACCCATTCGGATCTGAAACAACGTATTGAAAAGAATCTAATACCTTATCTGGATAAGAAACCAGTCAATGAGTTCACAACTGCTGACATCCTGAAGAT